>JBIPMC010000409.1:0-2584 GCA_044369345.1 Terrimicrobiaceae bacterium | reverse complement strand
ATGATGATTCAAAGCCTCTGAAACCCTTTTAGGGATTGAAACTTACTACGCAGCTTACAACCTCCAAAATGCAAAAGGATTCAAAGCCTCTGAAACCCTTTTAGGGATTGAAACAAAGCTAAATCTGATACTCAAGATAAACAGATTGGGATTCAAAGCCTCTGAAACCCTTTTAGGGATTGAAACATCTACTAAGTTGGATTTAGCAGAAAAAGCAAGAGATTCAAAGCCTCTGAAACCCTTTTAGGGATTGAAACAGAGCCAAAAACCTCTTTTGCATTTTGGAGGTTGTGATTCAAAGCCTCTGAAACCCTTTTAGGGATTGAAACATGATCCAAATGTAGTAAGGCTTTCGGCTATCTGATTCAAAGCCTCTGAAACCCTTTTAGGGATTGAAACTAAAAAACGTATGAATGCAATTTTAGAAGAATGCGATTCAAAGCCTCTGAAACCCTTTTAGGGATTGAAACCTTTTTGATATTGCCTTCAGTATTGGCAGAAATCGATTCAAAGCCTCTGAAACCCTTTTAGGGATTGAAACTAGGAGATATTGATGGAGATCACATCGTAGATGGACGGATTCAAAGCCTCTGAAACCCTTTTAGGGATTGAAACCGTTTTGCTTCACTCGAAAGCGTTCTTAAATTCGTTGATTCAAAGCCTCTGAAACCCTTTTAGGGATTGAAACTTATCAAGTCCCATTTCAGTTTCAAAAACTTCTTGGGATTCAAAGCCTCTGAAACCCTTTTAGGGATTGAAACTTTTTTCGCTTTGCGTCGTTCGTTTAAGGATTGAGCAGATTCAAAGCCTCTGAAACCCTTTTAGGGATTGAAACTTCACGATGGCAACCAGTAAAGAATGCTATTATTGTGATTCAAAGCCTCTGAAACCCTTTTAGGGATTGAAACAGTTCCACCTGTCCAACACACCGATTTTATATGGCTGGATTCAAAGCCTCTGAAACCCTTTTAGGGATTGAAACGGCGATTTGCGATCGGTTAATCTTTGCCCGCGCACTCGTTGATTCAAAGCCTCTGAAACCCTTTTAGGGATTGAAACTGAAATACTTAGTACCGCCACTGATTATTTAGTTGCGATTCAAAGCCTCTGAAACCCTTTTAGGGATTGAAACGTTGCTAAGGAAGGTAAAGAAATTAAACTTCTGGATTCAAAGCCTCTGAAACCCTTTTAGGGATTGAAACGTGGCAACTGGATATTACACCTCAAGGAAAAGCAAGGATTCAAAGCCTCTGAAACCCTTTTAGGGATTGAAACAATAGCTTTGGTCAGATAGGATAGTTGGGAGCGAAACTCAGATTCAAAGCCTCTGAAACCCTTTTAGGGATTGAAACAGTAAATAAAGCTACTGGCGCTGTTAGAGCAATAGGGATTCAAAGCCTCTGAAACCCTTTTAGGGATTGAAACATCTTTTGTGTACCCATATTTTCTTAATTTAATTTCTGAGAGATTCAAAGCCTCTGAAACCCTTTTAGGGATTGAAACGCATTATTTCTATTGCTTTTAAGTTTCTTGTGAAGATTCAAAGCCTCTGAAACCCTTTTAGGGATTGAAACGTCCTGCGCGTAACTGATAGCCGTAGTGTCCACTCGATTCAAAGCCTCTGAAACCCTTTTAGGGATTGAAACTGGATGAAGCGATTGGCACGATCTCTAAACCTCACAGGATTCAAAGCCTCTGAAACCCTTTTAGGGATTGAAACTTGCCGCCTGAATATCCGCTAAGTACACCTAGATAGATTCAAAGCCTCTGAAACCCTTTTAGGGATTGAAACACAATCGCACCCCGAAAACCAACAGCAAATAGTTGGATTCAAAGCCTCTGAAACCCTTTTAGGGATTGAAACTTGCATGGTGGCGGTAATTTTGTCGATGATTTTATTCATGAGGATTCAAAGCCTCTGAAACCCTTTTAGGGATTGAAACAAAGAGGGGCTGAGAGAAAGAAAATGACACAACTGATTCAAAGCCTCTGAAACCCTTTTAGGGATTGAAACGAAATGGCTCCGCAACAGATGGATTTATTGAGCATGGATTCAAAGCCTCTGAAACCCTTTTAGGGATTGAAACAGCTACGATCCACCCGTGATTTTGCGCGATGCTAATCAGCGATTCAAAGCCTCTGAAACCCTTTTAGGGATTGAAACAGCGTCCATAGTACCGCTAGCAACAGCATCAAGTGATTCAAAGCCTCTGAAACCCTTTTAGGGATTGAAACAAAGCGCTTATTTCGGCGGCTGTGTGCCATTCTCGATTCAAAGCCTCTGAAACCCTTTTAGGGATTGAAACTGTAATCAGCAACGAATCCAGCGAACCCCTGAATCGATTCAAAGCCTCTGAAACCCTTTTAGGGATTGAAACCTAAGAATGATAGAGCCTCTGCTTTGATTTCTGCGATTCAAAGCCTCTGAAACCCTTTTAGGGATTGAAACCTTGATAATCCCATCGCTTGCGGAATTTTGAGGTCGATTCAAAGCCTCTGAAACCCTTTTAGGGATTGAAACATGGCAAGAGCTTCAGAAATCGAACCAACCATTATGATTCAAAGCCTCTGAAACCCTTTTAGG
>JBIPMC010000338.1:0-2586 GCA_044369345.1 Terrimicrobiaceae bacterium | reverse complement strand
CTGCTCCCGCTCCACACCGCCAAAGATCATCGCCCCGAGCCGACCGTTCCCGATCGGCAAAGCCTCCGTCTCCCAATCCTTCGCTGGTTTGTCGTAAAAAAGCTTCATGTCAGCGGCCATGGCGGACGCAGCGGAAACCAGCAGGGCGGCAAGGAGCAGTGAGGTTTTTTTCATGATTAGCGTTGGGATTGAAATTGGTAGTTGCCCGAGCCGACCGCGAAGACGGCGGCGTTGTTTTCCATGCGCAGGAACTTCACGTCATCGGATCCGCCGGCGGGTTTTCCGGATTCGGTGACACAGGCGGCATCTTTGGCCGGAACGAAGACTGTCGCCGTCGTGTTCGGCGGGATGGTCACATCCATTGTGAGTTTTCCGCCTTCGCGTTTCCAGTTGCTGACGATGGGGCCGTGGATCGAATCGAACGAGGTTTTCGCCCAATCCAATCCCTCGCCGATGACTGGCTTCACGATAATGGTTTTGTAGCCCGGGGATCCCGCTTGGATGCCGCCAACGCCGCCGTAGAGATACTCGCCGACTGCGCCGAAGGCGTAGTGGTTGTAGGAATTCATGCTGATGTCGCCAAAGCCCTTTTCGGGCGTCCAACCGTCCCACCGCTCCCACATCGTCGTGGCGCCGTTTTTCACGGGAACCAGCCACGACGGGTAGGTGTCGGTCAGCAGCAACCGGTAGGCGACATCGTTCCGCCCGGCGGCATTCAACGCGGGCAGTAGGCGCGGCGTGCCGATGAAGCCGGTCGCGAGGTGCCAGTTGAAGCGCTGGATTTCCCCCACAAATTTCTCGGTCGACTTCCCGAGCATTTCGTCAGGGATCAGGCCCATGCTGAATGCCAACGCGTAGCCGGTCTGGCTGCTCTCCTTGAGCGAGCCGTCCGGCTGCAGGAACTCCCGCACGAAAGCGGCCTTCACTTCGTCATGGAGCTTGGCGTAACGGGCGGCATCCTCCTTGCGCCCGATGGCAGCGGCCATTTCAGACATAATCTTGGCGAGGTAGGTGTGGTAGGCGGTGTCGATGACCTCCCGCTTCGCGCCGCCGCCGGCATTGAGCCAATCGCCAAATCCGCCGACCGAGGAAATGCCATCCTTGGTTTTCGTGGCGAGCCATTGCATGTAGCGCTCGAGCGAGGGGAAACGCTCTGCGATGAGGCGCGTGTCGCCATAGGTCCGGTAAATTTCATAGGTGCAAATGATCGGCGCGTCGGCCCAGGCTGTGGCCCCTCCGCCTCCCATGATGTCGGGCACGACATGGGGAAAGGTTCCGCTGGCGTGCTGGTTGTCCTCGCAGGTCTGCAACCACCGGGCGAAAAAAGGCGCCACACCGAAATTGTAGGCGGCCGTGGGGGCGAAGAACTGGGTGTCCCCGGTCCAGCCCATGCGCTCATCGCGCTGCGGGCAGTCGGTGGGGACTTCGAGGTAGTTCCCCTTCTGGCCCCAAATGATGTTGCTGAAAAGTTGGTTCAGCATCGGATGGGAGGATTCGAAATTTCCCGTCCGCTCCATCGCGGAATGCACGACGATCCCGGTGACATCAGTGAGGTCGGGTTTCGAGGTCAGCCCGCGGATTTCGACATAACGGAAGCCGTGGAATGTGAAAAACGGCTCCAGCACTTGCTCGCCGCCAGAGAGGATAAAATCATCCGTCGCCGGGCAACTGCGCAGGGCGGCGGTGTAGATGGTGCCATCGGGGTTGAGCATTTCGCCGTGGCGCACCGTGATGCGCTGGCCTTTTTCGCCCTTCACCTTCAAGCGCACCCACCCGACCGTGTTCTGCCTGAGATCGAAGGTCCAACAACCGGGGCGCGGCTCGGTGACATTCACCGCCGGAAGCTCCTCTATCACCTTCGATGGCTCCGCCATGGCCGCTTGGATTTTAAATCCACCCTCCGTCGAAGTTGGCTTGCCGTAGGTCGCTTTCAGGATTTTGAGGTCCGCACCGGCCAGTTCCAGTGTGCTGTTTTCCGGCACTGTCTTGCGCTCCTCCTTGCCGCCGGCAAGGTAGGAAACCTCCAGCACCTTCACCGCATTCTGAGCGGGATCGCCGCCCATGGAGACATTGTTCACCGGCAGGGAAACCTTGCCGTCCTTCACGGCGGCAGCCACCACGGTGAGGACATCCTTTTGTCCGCTGTTCGCCAAACCGGTGTCCACAGGATTCCAGCCTCTGTCGTCGAATCCAGGCGTGTCCCAGCCGGGCATCTCGAGTCGCGAGTCGTATTCACAGCCGAACTGGAGATCCGCGTGCCGGATGGGGCCGTAGGACGCCTTCCAGTCCGCATCCGTCGCCACCACCTTCTTCGTTCCGTCCTCCATCTCGAGCACGAGTTGCGCAAGGAAACGCGGGTTGCCGCCATAGAATTTCCGCCGGCAAAGGTGGGCGAGGTTGCTGGAATACCAGCCGTCGCCGAGGATCGCGCCAATCGTGTTCGCGCCAGGCTGGAGCTGTCCGGTCACATCGTAGGTCTGGTAATGCACGCGCTTGCGGAACTCCGGCCAACCCGGCGCCAGCACATCGTTGCCCACCTTTTTGCCATTGAGCCGCAGCTCGTAGGTGCCGAGCGCCGTCACATAA
>JBIPMC010000053.1:0-8788 GCA_044369345.1 Terrimicrobiaceae bacterium | reverse complement strand
AGAGACTTCGAGCGGGGCATTGCCTGCGTTTTTAATCGTCAATGGCTTGGCGGCGGACTCGCCAACGAAAATCTCGGAAAAATTCAGCTCGCCCTTGATCTGGGCGAGAGGCACGGGGGCGGATTGTATCGCATCGCAAGCTGTGGGTAGAGCGAGGAAGGCTACAAACAGCGGAAGACAAGCAAAATGAAGCATCCGCTTTGATTAACGATCTAGGCGTCCTCGCTCAAGATCGGACTGGGCGGTAAGACGGTCTTTTTTTTAACCGAGGGCGCTTTTTTGGATGGCCAAAATCTGCTCGATTCCCAACTTCGCGGCGGCGGTCAATTGCTCGAGTTGCGCGGGGCTGAAAACACTCTCCTCGCCGCTGCCCTGCACCTCGACATAGTCGAGCCTGTCGGTCATCACCACATTCATGTCCACCTCGGCGTCTTTGTCCTCTAGATAGTCGAGATCGACCAAAACCTCCCCCCCCACGATGCCCACGCTTACAGCTGCGACGCGGTTTTTCACGGGGAGTTGCGAAATTTTTCCCTGCTCAATGAGCCAGCGCCCAGCGAGCTCTACAGCGAGCGAGGCGCCGGTGATCGCAGCGGTGCGGGTGCCGCCGTCGGCTTGGAGCACATCGCAATCGACCCACATAGTGCGCTGGCCGAGCTTTTGGAGATCAACGACGGCGCGAAGAGAACGGCCGATGAGGCGTTGAATTTCAGTGCCGCGTCCATCAGGGCGGCCACGCGAAGAGTCGCGCTGCTTGCGTGTGAGCGTGGAGTAGGGGAGCATCGAATATTCTGCCGTTACCCAACCGCCCGGGACATTCTGCTCTTTCATCCAACGCGGGACCGACTCTTCGATGGTGGCGGCGCAGATCACTTTGGTGTTTCCGAATGAAATCAACACCGAGCCCTGCGCGTGTGGAGCGATGGATTTTTCAATGGTGATCGGGCGGATTTGGCTGGGCTGGCGGTTGTCGAGTCGTCGCATCGAAAGACTTTGCGGGATGGGAACGGAAGCGGCAAGAATGGAGTTTTATAAAGTGCAAGACACATGAAATAAATGGAATAAATATAAATTCAGTGCCGCCTTGACGGCTCCGTCAACGCCAGGCTACTCTCATGATCCATTTTTTAGAAAGTAGGTGAAACATTATGCCGGAAGTATTAGTTAGAAAAGGTGAACCAATCGACCGCGCTCTCAAGAGATTGAAGGGCAAGATCGACGCGGAGGGTTTGATGGATGAAGTCCGTCGCCTTCGTGCTTTCGAAACTCCCGTTCAGCGCGTGCGCCGCAAAGCCAAAAACAACGCCAAGCGCGCCAAGCTGAAGATTCGTTTCAATTTCAACCCGCTGGGCTAATTGCAGCCTAGACGGGTCGTTCTCGCCGGCTGCGGCTTCCTTGGTGAAGTCGCAGCCGGTTTGTTTTTTAAAAACGGCTGGCAAGTCCTCGGCCTGTGCGCGACGCCGGAAACTGCTGCCAGAGTCGCTTCACAGCCGTTTCCGGTTTCCATTGCGGATATTTCAACACCTCTCTCTGCGACGGAGGAATGGAAACAACCAGAATTGCTGATCCACTGTGCGAGTTCCAGTGGCGGGGATGCCGAGGATTACCGCGCGGTGTATCACGATGGTTTGGAAAATCTCATCTCGGCTTTTGTTCCCAAGCGTGTGATTTTCACAGGCAGCACTTCGGTTTATGACCAGCAATGCGGCGAGCTTGTGGATGAAAACTCGCCAACCAAACCGCTCCGCGAAACGGCCCGAATCCTCCTAGAATCCGAGGCCGTTGCCATCCGGGTTGGCGGAGTGGTTGCGAGGCTTGGCGGGATTTACGGGCCGGGTCGATCGATGTTTTTGCGGAAATTCGCCGAGGGCAGCGCTGTGATCGAGGCTGGCGGCAATCGCTTCATCAACTTGATCCACCGCGATGATGCCGCGAGCGCTCTGCTGCGGTTGGCAGATCCAGCGATTCCTTCCGGAATCTATAATGTCTGCGACAACCACCCGCCGACCCAGCGTGAGATTTATGGCTGGATTTCCGAATTTTTCCAAAAATCCATGCCGCCCGAGGGGCCGATCGATGCGCACCGCAAGCGAGGGCTCAACAATAAACGCGTCTCCAACCAAAAGCTCCTAGCCACTGGCTGGATGCCAATTTTTCCGTCTTTTCGGGAAGCCTTGCCGACTCTCGCCCGCGGAGGATTTTAATCCTGCAGAGAGGGTTCCTCTTCGAGAATTTTCTCCGGCTTTGGAGCCCTGGGAATCACCAGCACCTTGTCAATGCGCTGGCGGTCCATGTCGATCACCTCAAAGTCGAAGCGGTCCCAATGGAATTTTTCGCCCTCGCGCGGAATGTGCCCGAGTTGGCTGAGGATGAATCCCCCGAGTGTCGAGTAGCGGTTGACTTCTTCGCCCGGCAAATCCTCGTCAATTCCAAGGCTTTTCTTGGTTTCGTCGATATCCAGCATCGCATCGATCAGCCAGCTTCCGTCTTGGCGGAGCATGGCCTTGGGCTCATGGCGCTGCTCGCGTTCGGGCAGGTTGCCCACGATCGCCATCATCACATCGTTGAGGGTCACGAGGCCCTGCAATCCACCAAACTCATCGACCACCAGAGCGATGTGTTTTCCGGATTTCTTGAATTCCTCGATCAGCTTGCTCGCGGGCATCGCGGTGGGTACATAAAGCGGCGGGGTGACAAGCGCGCGGAGTTCCACGCGGCCGGCTAGTGAGAGATTGGCCCAAAGGGACTTAACACTCACCATTCCGACAACATTGTCGCGGGTTTCCTGGTAAACGGGGAAATGTGAATGCCCGCTACCTGCGATCCGTCGCCAATTTTCCTCATCCTCTTCGTCGAGCGAGAGCCAAATCATCCGCGCGCGGGGCGTCATGAGGTCGCCGGCCGTCTGCTCGTCGAGGTCGAAAACGCCTTCGACCATCTCCTTTTCGGCTTTTTTGAAAATGCCGGCACTCAATCCCTCGTCGATCAGGACGCGCACTTCTTCTTCGGAAACAACCGATTCCTTCGGTTTTCGAATGCCAATCGCAGCCATGAGGAAGTCGCTCGAGAAATTCAGAAAATTCACGAGTGGGGCAAACATTTTTGCCAAGCTATACATTGGTCGCGCGAGGCCTGAGGCGATGCGTTCCGGGTTGTTCAGGGCGATCCGTTTTGGAACAAGTTCTCCGATAATTACCGAAAGGTAGGTGAGAATGCCAACCACGATGACGATGGATAAAACCTCGGCGTAGGGCGCGACGGCCGGGATGTTGTCAAACACATGGGCCAACCGCTCCGCAATGTCGGCACCACCCAGCGCGCTGGCGAGAACTCCTACAAAGGTAATTCCAACCTGAACAGTGGAAAGGAAGCGTCCGGGGGAGTTGGCGAGGGCTAGGGCCAGTTTCGCGCCAGAATTGCCTTCGTCGGACATGTTCTTGAGGCGCGCCTTGCGGGCGGTGACTACGGCAATTTCCGCCATCGCGAACAAGCCGTTCGCCAGCAAAAGCAACAAAATGAAAATGATTTCCAAAGACAAACCGGACATATCGAGCGGTAGATGCTAGTCGGGTAATCCCTCGGGGGCAAATAGAACCTTTGAGATTGCCCTGATGCCGAGTAAAAGATCGGACATCAGCTTTTGATTGGTTCTTCGCGGATTTTTTTGGGGGGAGTCCAGTTCCGCTTCCGGCCTCGCGCTTGCAAACCTGCGCGCCGCCAAGAACCTCGTAAGCGGGGGCGGTGCGGCCATCAAACAGGCATTGAGAACCGGATTTCACGAGCCCGGTGGGAAATCCACAATTTGAAAAACCGAAAATAGACCGGGAAGAGGCCAGGAAAGCCCCGATGGGTCTTCTGATCATCTTTCAATCCCGCAAAAGGGTAAAAATCGGCCCGCGCTTTGAAAAAAAATCAAATCAGCCGCAACGGACGCCAGAGTTCTTTCGGCGTGGTGATTTTTGTGGGTTAAACGCGGAGAGTTCGGCTGGAGGGCGATCATGTGAATCCTGCGGATAATCTTGGCAATCTTAATGCCGGATTTGCTAAAAAGTGGTCAGAAATGCGAATCGCGGCATCCCAATTTCAGAAGATGGGAAGCGGTTACTTGGATGTTTTTAGCGGGCGCGGATCGCGGCGAGAACACCCTTGGTGTTTTTTGAGACCGGGCCGATATTCCAAAGCAGAAAACCGCCGCGCGGGCGTGGGGAAATGGTTTTTTCCAAGGTCAGTTGTCGGTCGATTTCCGCAGCCGACCACCCTTGGGATTCTAGGCGATCGAGAGCAATGCCTGGCACGATCGGAACCCCGCGAGGGTTGACCTGAGGATCACGCCACCAACCGAGCAGGGTCGAGAAACTCTGGGGCCCTCGGTCTTTCCAATAAAGCTGGGGTGAGAGGTAATCGACCCAACCCTGGCGGAGCCATGTCACCGGATCGGAGAAAAGTTCGTGGTATTGATCCACGCCGACTTTGATGTTCGACGGCGCGGTGTCTTTGCTGTGGATGCCGAATGGGCTGACGCCAAATTGCAGTCCTGGACGCGCGGAGTGGACGGTCTGGCTGAGATCACGGATGAGGAAGTGGACATTCTGGCGGCGCCAGTCGGCTTTAGAGAGCTTGCCTCCGGAGGAGCGATAGGCAGCGTAGGTCTTGTCGTCGGGGAAACGGGGAAGTCCCTCTTTTTCCTTGGGGTAGGGATAAAAGTAGTCGTCTAGGTGGACTCCGGCAATGTCGTAGTTGGAGACGAGTTCGCGCACGACGGAGTTGATGTGGCGGCGGATTTCGGGCGAACCGGGATCCATCCACAGAACGGTGCCGACTTTGTAGCAATACTGGGGAAAACGCCGGCTGATATGGCTCGAAGAGCGGGAGTCGGAGGAATTGGCGCCGGCACGGTAGGGGTTAATCCAAGCGTGAACCTGCAAGCCGCGTGCCTTGGCTTGGGCGATGAAGTAGGCGAGGGGATCATAGCCCGGATTCGCCCCCTGTGTGCCGGTGAGGTAACGGCTCCAGGGCTCGAGGCTGGAGATGTAAAGGGAATCGGATTCGGGGCGGACTTGCAGCATCACGGCATTGAGGCCGGCGGCTTTGGCGGCGTCGAGGAGTCGGGCGGCTTGTTGTTTCTGGACTTCGACAGGGAGGCCTTCTTTCGAGGGGAAATTAATGTTGTGGACCGAGGCGATCCACGCGCCTTGCAGGTCGGCCCGTGCTTGGGTGCTGAGGAAGAAAAGTGTGGCGATGATGGGCAGCAGACTTTGCATGGTTTCAGTAAACAAAGGATTCGCTGGGCGGTTCGGTTTCGATGATGGAATCGGCAATGACGAGGGGATTTCGGCGGCCTGCTTCGAGCGGGAAGGTTGCCTTGCCGCGCACTATCACCCAGGTCATCTCGGGAAATTTCACAGCGTTATTTTGCTTCACGGAAATCGCCACCGGGCGGGCGTCCGCGGCGCAGCACATTACAAACATCCGTACGAGGCGGAAACGGTCGCCATCGGGGTTGGCGTTATGGTTGGGGAGGAATTGGCCGACGAGTTCGACTTCCTGATTTTCAAAATCCCCGCGCAAATCGGGGTCGCCCGCTGCATAAACGAGATCAACAAGCTCGGCGAGGATTTGGCCGGAGTCGTTTTTTTTGAGATAAAGAGAGGGGTCCATCATCGTGGCTTCGCCGATGGAGCCGTCGAGGTTTGGCAATGCCGGTTCGAAGGCTGGCGTGTAGCCTGGGAGGTCGGCGATATCGCTCACGATGCTGCGGTTTTTCACGGCAGTTGCGCCGAAGCTGCTCTGTGAGATTTTGGTCGCGGCCAGAAGAGGAACTACCAGAATGAGCACCGAGGCGATTCCTCCGCTGAACGAACCGCCCGCGTGGTCGTGGTCCTCGCAGCAATGATCGCAATCGGGATCTTTTGGGAATGTCAGCAACAGCGCGACTGAGAGAAAAACCAAAATACCCCCCGAGACTGCGACATAAGGGTGGAAAGCCGGATGAAGATAGGATGCGATGCGCCCAGAGAGTTGGAAGTAAAGCAGCACCACGCCCCAGACCATGAGAACCCCGCAGGCGCAGAATCGGGAGGCAGTCGAGTTCATAGGCCAATCACGGAAAGCCGAACACACAGGAGACCGATCAAAATGAAAAGCCCGGCGGCGAGGCCGAACACGAACCGTCTCGTGAAAACCGCGCTATAGATGAACAGCAGTTTCAAATCCATCATCGGACCGAACACGAGAAATGCGAGTTTCGCAACCGCCGGAAACGCAACAAAAGTCGCGGCGATGAAGGCATCAGAGGAACTGCAAAGGGAGAGAATGCCGGCGAGGGTCATCATCGAGGGAACGGCCAGCCAGTCATTCAGCGCCAGCGGCAGGAAGATTTCCTGATTCACAGCCGTGCCGAAAACCGAGGCGACTGCCACGCCGAGGATGAAATAAACCATCACATCAAGAAAATCCCGCACTCCGGCATTCATCGCGCCAACGAGGCGTTGTCTGAATGGAGTGGGGGCGTGGTGGTCATGAGAGGGGTGGTCAAGGCCTGCGAGAATGTTTTTCCGGAGGACGGAGACGAGTGGGAGATGCAGCACGGCAAAACCAACAAGCACCGCGACAAAGTAACCAAGTCCGAGCCTTAGCGCAGTGAACTCCTCGGCGCCTTGGCCGCGAAAAGCGGCATAGGTGCTGACGGCTACGATGGGATTCACAATCGGGGCAGCGAGCATGTAGGCAATGGCGTTTGAAACCGGGAGACCCTTGGCGATCAGTCGGCGGATCACAGGCACGATGCCGCACTCGCACATGGGAAAAGCGATCCCAAGCGCGCCGCTTAGACATACACCGACAAAGGCGTTGCGGGGCAGGAAGCGCGTCATCACCCGCGAAGGGAGGAATTGATCGATCAGACCGGAGAGCAGTGTTCCGAGGAGAATGAATGGAACGCCTTCGAGGAGGACGCTCAAAAAAGCGTAGGAAAAATCCGGGAGGCTGAACAGGAACCAGTTTCCGGACATCGAAATAGACTCAGGTTTCAAACGCCGACAACCTCGGCAGGCTCGCGTTCAATCGTGGCCTTAAGCTGAGGAATCCTTGAGCGCGTTTTGCGCGCCCGGTGAGGATTGGGAGCCTCAGGCGGCACCGTTTTTGCCGCAGCAGGAGCACGGCTGTTCGCGCCATTGACTTGCAAGCGTGCCGCATCAAATCCGGGGAAAAGGGGCTGCGCATCGTTGCCTGCCTCAATCTCCTGGCTTTTGGAAGCGGCATCTACAGCGGGAGGATTTGGCGCGGCTTCAGCGGATGTTTGGGGGGACTTGGTGGGGGTGGTCGGTTTTTTGCGCACAACCGGCCTAGGTTTTGGTGGAGCCGTTTTTTTTGGTTTGGAAATTTGAACCGGTTTCGTTGGAAGGAGGCTTCGAGCGCTGATAATTTTTGGCAAAGGCACGGCCTCGTCCTCGAATCCATCGAATTGCCGATCGGGCGTGGGCCTGCCCGCCACGATGTCTGCAGCGGCCTCAAGGAATCGCGTGACATTTGTCTCCCAATTGGCGTGGGCTTCGAATCCCTCCCAATTCGCTTCCGGCAATTCCCCGTTGATAAGCGTTGCCATGCCGTCCGCCACAGCCTCGCTGGAATCCGGTTCCACAAAAACACCCAGCCCAAAATGCTCGACCAGATCACGCATGGGGCTGGTGCCGCTGGAGGCCAAAACATGCCTCCGGGCATTCGCGGCTGTAGCCAGCGTGGCGGTCTGCGAGTGGAAGCCGGAGGAGTAGGTCGAAATAATGAAATCGGCCGCCTCGAAATAGCTTTGGCGTTTTTCATCCGGCACGAATTCCTCACTGATGAAAACTCGCTTGGAGAGACCCAGGTCGTCGGCGAGCAATTGGTAGTATTTGAGAGGGCGGTCGCGGTGGTTTGATACCCGGCCCAAAATCACCAGAAAGGCCTGCGGATTTTCGAGCAATGCCCGGATAACCAGATCCAGGTTCTTGTGGTTGCGCACATGGCCGAAGGAGAGAAAGACCTTCTTGCCGCGAGGGACATTCCACCGCTTGCGAATCTGCCTCGGGTTTTCACGAATTTGCACGGTTTTGTCCGGACCAATCGGAACCTCCACGCACCGGATGAATTTGGGAAGAGGATTGGGCGAGGGGAGGCGCTTGTGCGCGATGGCGATCTTGAAGGGCTTGAAAGCCAAGTTTGTGCCGAGTTTTTGCCACCATTTCGGACCTAGGTGGTGATCACGATGGGCGAAATGGAGATTCATCGCGTAGATGGTTTTTCGGAAAAGAATCAGCGCCAGATGAGGCCAGACCCAGAGCGGACTCTGGCTGTCCACATGACTCGCCGCGAGAACCAGAGTCGGGCGATGTTGGTAGACCTCCCAAGCAAAGCGAAGTTGATTGCGAACGGTCTGGAGCGCCTTGCCGAGTTTACGGGAGAATGCGTTGGTGTTGCTTGTCGTGGCCCCCTCCAGCATGCTCGTAATTGTCGGATAAGCCGATGCCCGCGAGCGGGTGTAGGCCGGGCAGCAAAGAACAAGAACATTGAGCCCGATGTTGTGCATCGCTGTAGCCTGTTCGTGCACATGGTCGGGAATCACGCCGTGGGATCCGGGGCACTGGATCAAAACATCAGGGGACGGTCGGGAGTTGGCGCGGGACATGAATCGAAAAATTAGCGAAACGACAGCGAAAAAAGGGGGCTGTGCTGTCGCGATGTTGGACCGAATTGACTGAAAATCTCCATCAAGTCCCACAAACCTTCTCCCCACGCTATCATGTCAGCAAGT
>JBIPMC010000500.1:0-2594 GCA_044369345.1 Terrimicrobiaceae bacterium | reverse complement strand
AGGTATGCTTAGAGATGAACTCAGCGTGGTAGAGGGCTAACTTCGAAAGAGTTGGTTTTTGTCCATAGGATTCTAAATTAAAAATGTCCGACATAAATTCTAAAAGTTGATTCTTCGAGCAGTTTACCAACTCAATCTCATGGGTTTCAAATTCTGATGCTTTTTGAGCCTCAAGAAATGTACTATTGAAAACTTCTTCAGGCGTTAAAAGTCTTTTCTCTTTGACACTAAAGTAACCCTTTGGCAAGAAAAGTGGGAAGAGCTTTGACGAATACAAGTTGTAAAGGCTGTAAAAGTCACTCAGATAAACTCGCTTACGGAACAAGGTAGCAAGGGAGTCCATACCTAACCCTGTAGAAATAACGAACTTGCATCTCGCGAATAGTGCTAATTCCAATATTTCCCTGTTGCCTAACCCAATCGTTCGAACATCAAAGTCTTTGGCGAAGGGTAGATCAATAAAATTCTTGTGCTCAATCGCTATTTCTTTCTCAACTTGTCGCCCCATTCGTACTACTGAGTAACCCCGAGATAGAAAGAACATTATTGAATCTATGTATTCGCTTACGTCTACATTTCTATGGGAGTGCAGGGAGATATTTTCCGTATCATTTCGTGATTTATAGTACGCATTATCTCTCAGGCAGAATAGTATGAGAGGTTTTGCAAGCTCTATTCTGATCTTTTCTAAAAACACTCTAGCTAGCATATTTTGATTTTCAGTAAATTTGAATATTTGACTGTGGTCATCCAGTATTGTTCCATCACCTGCACCTATATTACGATTTAAGATGAGACTTTGAAATCTTACTTTAGGTTGTATCGCACTATAAATCTTCAGTAACAAAGGATTGCCGCTCGCCCGAAGTTGGTTAGTCCAAAACTTGCTAATAGTTTGATTGGTTGTGTTACCGAATAGATACCAGAGATCCCTCTTTTGTTTTCGTTTTTCAAGACTTTCTAAATAATTTACTTCGGTATCAAATGTAAGATGACCTATGGCGGACTGATTTATCAAACCGATCCGAAAACCAAACAATTTAAAAAACAAACCCAAAACATTTCCCACAAGGTTGCGAAAGAGAAGATAAAGGGCTTGGTGTGTAATTCTCACGAGATCATAAACCTTAGAAACTTTAGATAAATTCTGGAAACTAAAACGAGCCAACTGGGTCTCTTCACAAAACTATACTACTTGCTGAATACTGCATGGGTATGAGCCTTAGGTCGATTAAGTATATTAGGAACCACAATACCAATAATTAAGAATCATACTTTTACAAACATAGTCCACTCCATACTCACCCTCGTTTTTTCACCTCCAATACTTCCCCCATGAAGTAACTTGTCATGAAACACAATTGCATCGCCTGGATTTGATTCAAAAAATATTGGATTTAGGCTCTTTTCATCTTCACGGATTACTGGTTTTACCAATCCTGACTTTTCTGCTTGGCCAAAGTCCCATTCTTTTTTGTGTGATCCTGGGACGTACTTAAATCCGTTTTTCCCTTTTTCTGAATAAAGGCTTATCCAAATCTTGAGTCTTCGGTAGCCTTCCGGTGTATACCAATTGCCTAATCTCCAAAACCACTCATCAGCATGTATTGGACCAACGTCTGTAGGCGAGTCGGGCCTCACTAACCTCCAATATATCTCCTGAGGTTCTATGCCATCTTCACCAGAAATAATAACTTCACCAAGTTGTTCTTCTATTTTCTGGAAAAGCGAAGTTCCTCTAATAAAGTCAACAGCAGTCATATTTAGAATCCTTTTTCGCTTTGGCCAAATCGAATCATGATCTAAGAAGTGTGCCTTGGTGTGATAATCCGCCATCTGAAGATTTTCAAACTCATTGATTAGATTTGGTGCTACAAATTCTATGTTTTTGAGCCAGGCCGTACGAACAAAATTTCTTACTTCGGTTAGCTCTGAGGAAGTAAAAGAAATACCTAAGAAATATCCATTTGACCCATCTATTTCCTTTAACATCGCCATTTTTCTCCATGCCCCCAAGAATAGACTTACCCAAATAGTGTAAACCAAAAATACTACTTCTGAGTATAAAATTAGCTGCGTGTTGTACATTTTTGGAGGCCATGGATATGTTGGGACTGGACTCCGACGTTGCCTTGATAGACAAAACGTAGACTTTTTTAGTCCGACACGGGTCGAACTAGACTTAAGTGACTTAAAAAGTATTTATAAATGGTTAAAAGTTACAGGTGCGAGCCCCGGGCAAGGCGATTCCGTAATTTACTTAGTTTCAAATCCAAAAAGATCTGATTGGACTGATAATGAAATTCGTAGACCGTCACAGCACCTGCAAAATCTTTTTAGCGCTTTCCATGATTGCCACTTCATATATTCAGGTTCAGTGGATATTTACGGTACTCCTCAAATATTACCAATAACAGAGAGTTGCCCAGTCTCTCTTGAAAGCCCGTATGCACGTAGTAAGTATAAAGCCGAAGAGACTCTGTCCCGACATTTGCCGCCATCAAAGTATCTTGTGTTACGCCTTCCTGGAATTTATGGTGGACTAGACCCAAGTTCAAGTGTCTTGAACAAATTTATAGTTTCTTTAATAAATC
>JBIPMC010000337.1:0-2596 GCA_044369345.1 Terrimicrobiaceae bacterium | reverse complement strand
AACTGCATTGGTCGAGCCGCCGAGTGCGATGGTGACTGTGATGGCGTTTTCGAGTGCCTCCTTGGAAATGATGTCCGACGGCCGGATGCCGCGCTTGAGCATATTGATAACGGCAGCCCCGGCATTGCGGCAATCGAGATTTTTCTGTGGTGAGATCGCGTTTTGCGCCGAACTATTCGGAAGACTGAAGCCCATGGCCTCGATCGCGGATGCCATGGTGTTGGCCGTATACATCCCGCCGCAGGAACCTGGACCAGGAATGGCTTTGGACTCGACCTGCTGGAGATCCTTTTCGGAGATTTTGTTCGCGGCGCATTGACCAACGGCCTCGAAAACCGAGACGACATCGAGTTGGCGCTTGGCCAGGCATCCAGGCATGATCGTGCCGCCGTAAACAAAAACCGACGCGCGGTTCATCCGGGTCATTGCCATCACGCATCCGGGCATGTTTTTGTCGCACCCTCCGATCGCGATGAATCCATCAAAGCCTTGGCAACCCACAACCGTCTCGATCGAGTCGGCAATCACTTCGCGCGACACGAGGGAATATTTCATTCCTTCAGTGCCCATCGAGATGCCATCCGAAATAGTGATCGTATTGAAAATCGTGGCCTTGCCGCCCGCCTTGTCGATGCCGAGAGCGGCCTCGCGGGCGAGTTGATCGATGTGCATGTTGCATGGCGTGACCATGCTCCAGGTGGAGGCGACGCCAACCTGCGGCTTGGAAAAATCACTCTCCTTGTAGCCGACCGGATAGAGCATCGCGCGGCTCGGGGCGCGGCTGAGGCCGTCGAGAACAGCCGAAGAATAGGGACGCATGGAGGAGTTGTTTTTTGAAGGCATAAATCGAATAAAAGTCCCGCAAAGGGGCAGGAAATATCGCGAGTTCCAAAACTCTTGGAAAGCCAATTTGCGGGAGGCTTTGGCCGACGCAGTCAACGGACTGCGTCGGCAAATTTCAGCCCGCTTGATTTTCCGAATCTTGGATCAAAGCAGTCTCGTCGGCGGACCGGTCGATCAATGCCTGAGGGAGAATTTTGCTGGGCTTGACACCGAGTTCCCTCAATTTCTCGGCTTGGCCGATGAGGTTCCCCCTCCCTGTGGAAAGATAATCCAAGGAACCCGTATAGCTCTTGCGGGCTGCTTCCAAGGCGACGCCGATTTTTTGGAACTCCGAGACGAATGTCTGGAATTTGTCGTAGAGCTTTGCGCCACGATCGGCGATCTCTCGCGCGTTGCGGGCTTGATTTTCTTGGCGCCACAAGTGGTCCACAATCCGGAGCACATAAAGAAGCGTTGAGGGGCTCGCCAGAAGGACATTCTTTTTCCAAGCCTCCATGAAAAGCGACTCGTCCCGCGAAATCGCGAGCAGAAAAGCCGGTTCGACGGGCACAAACATGACAACAAAATCCAGCGTTCCCTTCATCCCCTCCAGCCGCCGGTAATCGCGTTTCGAGAGACCGTCGATATGCGAACGCACCGAGTCGAGGTGTCGCTTCAAATGGGCCTGGCGCTCGAGCGGCTCCTCGGTGGAGCAATGCGCGACATAGGCATCGATTGAAACCTTCGAGTCCAAGATGAGACAGCGATTGCCGGGGAGATTGAGAATCACATCGGGCTTCCCCCGTTTCTCATCCTCGCTTTCATACTGCCGCTGGACGCTGAAACCAGTTCCCTTGGCAATTCCCGAGGCTTCCAGCAGGTGCTCGAGAATCATCTCGCCCCAGTCGCCTTGGATTTTATTCGATCCCTTCAAAGCACCAGCGAGATTTTTGGCCTCGGCGCTTATAGTCTGGTTCAGGCGGGAGAGCGTGGCCACCTCGGCTTGGAGCCCATGCCGCTCCTTGCCGGCCTCCTCCATCGCTTTGGCGATCGAGCTCTTGAAGTCGCCAAGTTGGTCGTGAATCGGCTTAAGCAGATCGCCAATCGCCTTCTCGCGCGCGGCCAAGTCGCCTTTGGCCTCGGTCTGGAACTGCCCGAGGCTGGTCTTTGCGAGTTCGAGAAAACTCTGATTGCTAGCTTGGAGAGCCTGCGCCGAGAGAGCCTGAAAAGCATCCCCGAGTTTCACTCGCGCCTCTTCCAGTAAACCGAGTTTTTCTATTGAGGCAGTTTTTTCATAAGCCAGCTCAGCCTCCAACTTGCTGTTGGCCTCCCGCAAAGCACCTGAAGCCTCGCGAAGCTCTTGACACTCGACCTCCAACACAGAAACCCGATTCGCCACGGCTTCCGCCGCCGCCCTAGAAGCACTCTCCGCCTGAAGTTGCCCGACAAGATTCGCAGCGCGAGACTCCAAGCCCATAAGCTGTGTTTCCAAAAAGCTCAAACGCTCCTTGGATGCTGCCCCATTCGCCATCAGACGAAGATACCGAGCATAAAACAACACAGCCGGAATTACTGAAGCGAGAAGACCCAGAACGAAACCAATGAGATACGATGTCATGTTTGAAAGAGGCATTTCACAATAAGGGCGGTTTTTAAAAATAACAAAATGTTTTCCATCATGTTATTGGCGCGCTAAGTGCTGCGATGCGTTTGCATGAAAGCATACCAGCCTTCTTTTTTCGATGAGAGCAAGAGACTTGCCGCTTTGAGCCGT
>JBIPMC010000437.1:0-2600 GCA_044369345.1 Terrimicrobiaceae bacterium | reverse complement strand
AAGCACGGTCGCTTACCTAAAAGCATTTTTCGTCGTGGCTTTGATTTCCTGCGTCACTTCATCTTTGACCTTCATCTCAATTCCGAGGCTTTCTTCAACTCCATTAAATTTTTGTCCTGTACTTAGAGGCAAAATACCAAGTCGTAATTTTAGATTGTTGCTATAGCGGAGCCTTTGGAGATTTTCTGGCGCGAGATGATGGCGAGATCAATCTAAAAGAACAGCTCGGTGCAGAAGGCTGTGTGGTACTTACTGCCACCAATGCAGTAGATTATGCCTATGAAGAAAAAGGGGCTGACCTTTCCATTTACACGCGCTACTTGATAGAAGGAATTACGAGTGGTGCTGCCGATGAAGACGAAGATGGGGTCATTACAGTTGAAGAACTTCATCGATTTGCAGGGCGAAAGGTTGAGGAAATCTCACCCGCTATGAGTCCCAAAATTATTACTCTCAGAGATGAAGGATATAGGATCATCTTGGCGCGATCACCCCAAGATGATCCAAAGGTAAAATATCGTAAGGAAGTTGAGCGAAGAGCCGAATCAGGACAGTTCTCAATTCCCGCGAGACGGTTATTACTATCTCGTCGTCAAGAATTAGGGGTTTTAGATGCAGAGGCGGAAGCGATCGAATTTGAGGTACTCAAGCCTTTCCAAGAATATCAACGTAAACGGCAAGAATATCAGGAGACTTTATGTCTATGCTTACAGGAGGAAGAGACGCTTAACCCAAATGTCATTAAAGATCTGATGGATTTTCGAGATCATTTGGGGTTGCAGCCAGAAGATGTAGCAGTAATCGATCAAGAATTGTTGGGTTTCTCTTTAGAGAATTATAAATCTGAGATAGGTCAACAACATACAGAACGAGAACAGATTCGGCATATTGAGAAGCTGCAACAACAATATCGAGCAGGTTTCCTTAAAGCGATCAAAGCGGGCTATCCATTGAATGAATATGTTATAAATGGTCTGAAGCAGTTTCAACGACTACTAGAAATTAGTGATGAAGAGGTTATATCAATTGAACGTCCCATCCGTGAAGTTGTAGAGGCAGAATACCAGAAAAACTTGAGAGTAAAGGAAGAATCCACATCCAATCAGAAAGAAAAAGTAGAGCAAAAACGACAGGACGAAACCTCAACTGAATATGAACAGGTATCAGAACAACGAAAATACCAAGAAGAGCAAAAACAAGGAAAACTAGAAAAATCTACGGACTTCTTGGACGCTTTTTTCTCGGAGAAGATAGATGATCTCCTATCAGAACGCTTTGGAGTGAATTACTATGCCAAGTTACGAGATTTGCTAGCAGCAAAGGAATGGAAAGCTGCTGATCTAGAGACAACGCATTGCATGCTGGCAGTGATGGATCGACAGGAAAAGAATTATCTAAGTTCTGAGGATTTTAGAAAATTTCCCTGCCAAGATTTGCATAACATCGATAACCTTTGGGTAAAATATAGTCGAGGAAAGTTTGGGTTTAGTATTCAGAGAGCGATTTGGGAAAGCTGTAAAAAAAGCAACTATTTCGTATCTTCACCAATATATCATGAAAAGGAATGGAGTAAATTTGGAGAAACTGTGGGTTGGAAAACTAAGAGATGGCTCGATAGCTTTAGTTTGGGCTCAGGTTGGTACTCATACAAGGACTATAACTTTAGCGAAACAGCTCCTAAGGGACATCTCCCGTCTGGAAGTTGGGGTGTGAATTACCTCTTTTTTTCAGCCAATGGTGGATGTTCATCAGGAGGAATGGGGAATCTCTTCGATCACATTGATAGATGCAAACTATAGCAGATAGTGCGATCGCTGATTGCTCAATAAGCTGAATCATGATCAGAATGCAAGGATAAAAATCTTAGATAATCACCTTCCCGTACAGCAACGGCTCGACATTTTTGAGTAATTCTCAAACTATAGAGTTTTTCACCATTTTTTCCTTGCTTAGAACGAATCAATTCCCATTTTAAGCCCTGAACTTTGTACAATTGCTCCCAAGTCAACTGAGAAACTTTTCTGAGGATTTTTAAGGCTGCAAGAGCCTCAGATTTCTGCAAAACAAACAAGTCTTGTTGAAAAATAGGATTATTTAGATCAAGTAAAATCCTACTCATTTTTCAATAATTGAGCTTCTAATGAGTCTAGATTCAATAACTGAGGGGGATGATTATGATTCCATTGGAGAGCATTATCTAGTTTCTTCGAGAAAGAATCTTCCTGTACCCAACTTTCAGAAGGAAATGATTGCTTCAATAGAAGATTGTAAAACGCTTCCCATTCCTTACCCCATTGCTCCAAATTAATGACAACGGCAGTCTTCTCTCCTTGGTCATCTATGATATATTCAATGCCTTTCATAGGAAAAAATAGCAGTAATTTCAGTAAATTATATCATTTTTTACTTCGGACAGTGCGATCGCCAATTTTGTAGTGCGATCGCTAGCTATTTCATATCCTCTAGGCTGTAGTAATCATTGGACTTTGGACAAGATTGAAGCAAAGAAAGAGCGGGATTAAGCGAAAAGGGATAATGAGAGTTTCAACTTTCAACCGAAAACAAATCATTATCCCTAAACCCATTATGCCAATAATTGT
>JBIPMC010000336.1:0-2600 GCA_044369345.1 Terrimicrobiaceae bacterium | reverse complement strand
GGGCAGGGCAAGCTTGGTGCGAAGATCGATGACGGGAATGACTTTTCCGCGGAGGTTGATCACGCCCTTCACATGCCGTGGCATTTGAGGGACCGAGGTGATCGGTAACATCGTGATGATTTCACGGACCTTCAAAACGGGAACGCCATAGGCCTCGTCGGCAAGCGTGAAGGTGAGATATTTGCCGGCGAGCCGGGCGAGGGGGCCCGACGCTTGGGCTGCTGTGGTCTCAGCAAGATTTGCCATGGGGGCGAGAGTAGGATCCCAGCGTGGGATTTCGAGAGTTTTTTCGCGGCTCCATCCGGGCGATTCGGCGGCTTGATCAAAAGGGGCGGGGGGATAGGATCGCGCTGCGTCCGATGGATGAGCCCTAATGCAGAACCTTGCTCCGACAGATTCCGATTACGAATTGATCGCCAAGCTTGTTTACAAGCACAGCCGAATCCATCTCGGCGATGGCAAGAGAGAGCTCGTCTCCTCGCGACTCGGCAAGCGCCTGCGGGCTCTGGGCTGCTCCAGCTACACCGAGTATTGCGGAATCCTCACCCGACCTGGCGCCGAGGAGGAATTGGCGGAACTGGTGGACGCCATCTCGACGAACCACACCTTTTTTTTCCGGGAACAGCAGCATTTCGATTTTCTCGAGCGGACGGTCTTGCGGGAGTTTGCGAACGACCGCTCGTTCCGGCGCGATGGGTGCTTCCGTTGCTGGAGCGCGGCGGCCTCGACGGGCGAGGAGCCGTATTCCATCGCCTTGATGCTCGCGGCGCATACCGATAAGCAGTCGGGTTTCCGATGGGAAATGGATTGCTCGGATATCAGCCGTCCTGCATTGGAGGCGGCGCGCGGTGGGGTTTATCCATCTGTGAGATTGCAGGAGGTGCCGCTGAGTTTGAGGCAACGGTTTTTCCAGAAGGGTGTCGGCGCGCAGACGGGTCGCTACCGGGTGAAGGCGGAAATCCGGAATAAAATCCAGTGGCACCAGATGAATCTTTTTCAGGATACCTACCCGTTCCAGAAACAGTTCCACATTATCTTCTGCCGGAATGTCATGATTTACTTCGATCGGGCCTCGCAGGAGGCATTGGTCGAAAAAATGTCACGGCTCCTGGTGCCTGGGGGATACTTGAAGATCGGCCACTCGGAGAGTCTTGCAGGAATCAAAACCTCGCTCAGTCAGGTGCAAACGGCCGTTTACAAGAAGCCTAAGGCGTGAGCGATTCGAGCGATCCGGTAAGGGTTCTCTTCGTGGAAAGCGCCAACCGCAGTGGAGCTGCGGATTTGGTGGAAGGCGAGCCGGGTGTCGTGGTTTTCCGCTCGCCTCTGGACCCCTTGGCCGCTCGGCAGCGGATTGTCGAAAACCAACCCGATGTGCTGGTGCTCGACCTCGAGATGGATCGCATGGATGCGATGCTTTTTTTGCGGATTCTCATGCAGCAGGCTCCAATGCCGGTTTTGGCTCTGAGTTCCCTCAGTCCACAAGGCTCCTGGCTGGGGCTCGACGCGCTGGAGATCGGCGCGGTGGATGTCTTCGTCCGCTCGAGTGCCGCGCACATCGCGCCTGAGCAGCGCGGTGATCTGGTCATCAAATTGAAGGCCGCGGCGCGCACGAAGTTTCGTCAACCGCAGGCCAAATCCAGCCAGCGCGAGGAGGACTCTGGCAAAAGCGGAAAAACCCTGATTCTTCTGGGAGCCTCCACGGGCGGCACGGAGGCGATTCGCGAGATCCTTGCGCAGTTACCGACAAGCCTGCCACCGATTTGCATCGTCCAGCACATCCCCTCGGATTTCAGCGGCCTCTTTGCCGACCGGCTCAATTCCTATTGCGCGATCTCTGTGAAGGAGGCGGCGGATGGAGACAAACTCCGGCCCGGGTGGGCATTTGTCGCTCCGGGGGACAAGCACATGATTCTCGCCCGCGATTTCTCGGGAAAATTTTCGCTCAAAATCCGAGAAGGGGAAAAAATCATGCACCACCGGCCCTCGATTGATTTGATGTTCGAATCGACGGCGGCGGTGGCTGGTTCGCAGGTGGTGGCCGGCCTGCTGACAGGTATGGGGCGGGATGGAGCCAGTGGACTTCTCAAGCTCCGCCAGGCCGGGGCGCGCACCTTCGCACAGGATGAGAAATCGAGCGTTGTGTATGGGATGCCGCGTGCGGCGGCGGACTTGGGGGCGGCTGAAAAGATTCTTCCTCTGGAGGAAATCGCTGGCTTTATCACGCGCTCCTGCGCGGTCAGGACGACTAAGTCAAGTTGATGGCTGGCGCGGCGGCTTGAACAAGTTCGCGTGCATCGAGGATCAGCCCCACGCGCCCGTCTCCCATGATCGCGGCACCAGCGACGCATTTGTTCGATTTGAAGCGCTCGTCGAGGCTCTTGATGACGACTTCCTGCTTCCCGATGAGCTCATCCACCATGATGCAGCGACGCTGATTGGCGGATTCGACCACGATGAGGAGCCCTTCGCAGGGTTCCGTGGTTCGCGGGGTGATCTGGAAATGATCGTAGAGCCGGAGGATCGGGCACAGGCGGTCGCGGACTTTCACGACCTCGCCCTTGCTCTGCACGCGCGTGATCATTTGCGGCGTGGGGCGGAAC
>JBIPMC010000460.1:0-8837 GCA_044369345.1 Terrimicrobiaceae bacterium | reverse complement strand
GAAAAATTCAGGATCAAATGGCTGTAATTAAGCACAGAATGGAACACGGAACCGAAAAGGAAAGAGATTATAACACTGATGAATATTATTATCTCGAAAAACGACTAAACGAATTGAAAAAAGAACTTCAAGGTCTTTCCTAATAGAACAAACCCCGCAGAAATGTCGAACCAAACAAAAGTGCTTCAAGGAAGAAATGAACTGGCTACACTCCATCACCCTCGCGTATCTACAGGAAAGAACACTTGAGACATTGGCCAAGAAGCACGATGTCTCGGTGGAAGACCTGAAGAAGCAACTTGATATGGGTGTGGAGGTCGAGAAGGAACACACGGACGACGAAGAGAAGGCCAGAAGCATAGCGATGGATCACTTGGAGGAAGTCCCCAACTACTACAGCAAACTCAAGAAATATGTCGAACCAAAGAAAAAGGAAAGCAAATGAGTTACACAAACAACTGGACACAAGTTATTCGTCAACTTATGATCGAAAGTCACACAAAGGAAGAGTTGATGAAACTCTCCAATGCTGAATTAAAGAAACTTCACAGTGAATACACAGACAAGGGCGATGAAGATTCTCAAAAGGAAGCAAAGGTCATCAAGGACATTCTCGATGAGCGTGGTGACGACAAGGAAGAGAAGTTGGAAGAAGGTAGAGGATGGTCAAGAAGTATGACCAGTAGAATTCTTAGAGACAACACGGCTGCCGAAGCAAGAGCAGCAAAATCTATTGCTGCACGAAAGGCAGCAGAAGAAGCAGCCAAAAAGAAAGAAGAGGCCAAGCAAGAATCAAAAACAGTAAAAGAACAAAACGAAGAACTGTTGATGATTCTTGATGTTCTCTGTGAGATGGTTGGCGTGGATATGGAAACTTTGGTCGAAGAGACAATAAAAGATATGGAGAATCTAGGAAAGGCCTATAGGTGGGATCAACCAGCACCAGAGGGTGTTCTGGCAGCACAAGATCGTATAGCAATAGTCAAGGCAAACAGGGCCCGTCTGGGAACGAGGAATACTAGAAAGGCCGCGGAACTCCGCAAACATGCCATTCCTTCTGGAGAATTAACTGCCTATGATATAGAAGTCTCTGGTGATGATGTTCACGAACCACCAGCCAGTGCTCGACTCAGAGGCGCCCCACCAGTTACACACGATCCAAATGAATTTGCAAAAATGCAGAGTTCTATAGAGAACATAGGTAACAAAGTACAAATAAGAGCAATTGCGAAAGCAGCAGGAATACCACTAAAACCAACTGGTAAGAAACCAACTGGTAGGAAACCAACAGGTACTAAGAAACCAACAGGTACTAAGAAACCAACAAGTAAGAAAGGAAAAAAATGAGTTACAACAACAACTGGACAAAAGAACTGAAGGAAGCCTATCTTGAAGAGAAGAAGGCAATCCAAGTCGTCAAGAAGACAATCCAGAAGGGCGCTGAAGTTGTCAAACAAGTCGGAGGGAAAGTAGTAAAAGCACTAGGAACTCCAGCAAATTCCGATACAAGAAGTGGTCTAGGTAAGGGTGGAGTGTTTGTCGAGCATCGAACTAACGATCTTCAGGAGCAGATCGCTCTCAACGAGCATCTACTTTCTCTAATAGAGGCATTATGCGAAGAACTTGGTATTGATGTTGATGAACTTCTTTCCGAAGATTTTACTACCCCTGAACGCGATGATCGGTTGACAGGACAAGTTCTTGCTGCCGTGGCGCGTGGTGATCATGCTCGTGCCCAGGAACTTGTGGCTAGATTAGATGCTGAAAATGCAGATACAGAAAATGTTTATGGTGAAGATGGTAGGAAAGTGAGGAGTAGCAAGAAACTCGCAGCAGCAGGCTTCCATAGAGTGCCTGGAACCAAAAAGAGAAAAAAGAGATAAAAACAAACCCCGCGAAAGCGGGGTTTTACTTTAACTTCTTCTTTTCCTTGTCGTGAACGCTCGGTGTCGGTTCCTTGCTCTTGACGGGATCTACCTGACCTGGTGTATCCGCCACATACTTTTTGCGTAGTTCGTGGGTTCCCCAGTATCCTGCGCCTGGTGGTTCGTGAATGAATGACTTAAATGTTTTCATAACTAAATAGTATTTAGTAAAATGGAGACAATATGCATTCGTTTCTAGAACATTTCAGAGAAATAAAAGAACAAAAGTTCAAAACACCATTTTGGGAAACAAAAGAGGATGTTCTTAATCATTGGAACCTAAAACCAGTAGAAGGGCAAGAAGGTAAATACATTCATGCCACTGGAACTGGGGCAACATACGATGAAGATGAAATCGAGCATATGCGAGTTCATGGCGTAATGAAACCAACTCCACTTCCACCAAAAGAACCAGAGCACATCAGGCGTATTTCAACCAAAGAAATGATAAACAGAGTTTTACAAAAGAAAGAAAGACAAAATGCACAACGATAATATATTCCACGATGCCAAGTATTCACCCACAATGAACAACAAAGTAATAAAAGAGGGTGCAGAGAAAGCACTTGCCGCTGAACACGGTTATGATGTATACAGTGGAGGAAAGTGGTATAAGACCGAAAAAGATGCGAAGAATAAAAGAGGCGGTCTAACCAGCAATCAACTTTGGAATAAGTTTGCTTCATCTGACGATAAAGCAGCAGGCTCAAATCCAACGGACAAAGATGCTCGCAAACCAGGCGAAGAAAGCACACGCTCCGAAGAAGTTGAATATGACAGAGAAGAACTTGAGGAAAGTGATCGTTTTAGACCAAGTTCTCCATACAATAGTAAAAAACAAAGCAGAACTTCTCTTTCAAGAGGCTACAATGCAAGAGGAATGGAAAATGGTCTACCAGGTCCAGACAACTCTCCATATGGCAGAGCAAGAATGCGCGCCGCTAATCTTGAAGGAAAGACGAAGATAATCAAAGCAAAAAATAGAGCAACAAACACAATGTTTGCCCGTGAGTTTGGTGAGGAACTATTCCATAAGGACACAGATAGATTGCTCCGCGAACATATTCGTGCAGAGTATGAAGCACGCGGCATATACCCAACAGCAAAAGAAGTTCAAGAAACATACAATACAGTTATGGATCTAATTGAAAAAAGAAAGTCCTACGAACAAAGTCAAGCAAGTCTGATGCTTCGTCAAGGAGCATCAGGTAAAGAAGTAAAAGATACCATTGGTGCAAAGAGAACACCTGAAGGCAAATCTGGAAACGCTTTGCTCCGTAAAGCACGCTCAAATGCTGATCATCAAGCAATGATGCAGGGTCATATCTCTGATGACAATGGTGAACCATTGTTGGATAGAATAGTAGCACATAAGGCGAAAAGAGGAAAACCAACCAAGATTTCGCCTTCTTCTCCAGCGAGAAAACAATCCAGAGTAGAAAAAGATACTAGATTCCTAATGGGACAAGGATTTTCTCCAGATCACCTTAGGCGTATAATGAGCGATTCAGGCAGATGAAGAACTTTAGTGAATTTTTATCCGAAGCAAACAAGAAGGCAGAGAAACCAAAAATTCTAAAGCGCCTCGAGGGTCAACTTGAAGACAAAGGATTTAGTGCTGGTTCGGCCGCTGCTATTGCTCGTTCCACTCTTCAGAAGAGTGGTTCGCTCAAGAAAGGTTCACAAGAACTGACCAAGAAAGGAAAGAAGCGTCAGAAGATGGGTGCTGCTGGTCGCGCAAAGGATCGGGCGGCAAAGAAATCTGGTCGTAAAGCATCAGAGTACAAGTACAATCCAAGAAACAATCAAGCAACACTCAGAGAAAGCATAAACTTCGACGGACTTCTCAGCGAAACCCGTCACATCTTCTCCGACTTTGACGAGACATTGGCAACTGACAATGCAAGAGTGAAGATTGGCAGCAAAACACTCAGTGCTGCTGAGTTCTCTGCATACAAACCAGAACCAGGCGATCCAAAACCAGATTTCTCGGAGTTCTCTAGAACTAATCAGCCAGTTGTGAAGAAAAACCACTTCTCTTTCAAAGTATTCAAGAATGCTGCGAGAAAACTGGCAAAGAGAAAGGAAGCAGGAGAAAAGGATCTACCTGTAATGGGAATCATAACCGCCAGACCAAAGGAAGTAACTCCTCATATTCGTCAGTGGTTGAAGGACAATGGTGTACACAACGCGGATGATATTCACATTCACGCGGTCGGTTCCACGGATCCACAAGCAAAGGTCGAAGCATTGCGAACTCATATACACTCTGGTTCTATAAAGCCAGGAGATCAGATCCATTTCTTCGATGATCATCACCCAAATGTCGAAGCCATTCACGCTATGCGTCAAGATCATCCAGATATAAATATTAGATCAGTCCATGTTGGGCCACAAAGAAAGAAAGGCAAGTAGTCATGCACCTATCAAGAGACACACACAATCTTCTCAACGAATCCATCCGTTCTGTTTCTCCAGAAGAATACGATATTCTCACCGAGGAACAATTCAACGAAGCATATGAAGATTATATCGACTTCTTGATAGAAAACTATACCGACGAAGAACTTGAAAATATGACAGAGGAAGAACTGATGGAAGGGTTCTTCTCTCGTCTTGCAGGAGCAGCAGGAACTGCTGTAAACCGTACACGACAGGCAATAAAAGGTGTGGGTAAAACTTGGGACGATATGAAGACCCAATATCAGCGTGGTGCTGCTGGTGAACTCACTTGGACAGGTGCTGAGAAATATCCAGTAAAGAAAGAAGAAGAAAAACCAGAGGCAAAACCAACAAGCAAAACACCACCTCCATCACCAACAGATGCTAAGAAAACAAAACTGACACCCGAACAAATAGAAGCACTAAAAAATTCACCAGAAGCAGCAAAGAAAAGAAAGCAAAGAGCAGCATCTAAGGGCGGAGATGAACTCGCATCTACCACTATGAAACAAAGAATGGCATCAAAAGGATTGATTGTAAATAAGCCAAAAGAACTAGGAGGAGGAACCACTCTCTCCCCAGCAGGAAAAGCAGCGGCATCGAATGTTAAAGATAAGTCAATAAAAACAGCAGAAACTGTTAAGAATACAATGTTAAACAACAAAAGAGGTGCCGCTTATTCTAAATGCATCGAAAAGGGTGGAGATGAAAAGAAATGTATGAGATACGCTTCTAGTATTATGGCTTCAAAAGAATATTACAGCGACTTACGAAAAAGATTGATAGAAAACTACAAGAAATAACAGAACACCCCCGAGAAATCGGGGGTTTTCATTTCCTAAATAATGTAAAGGTGAAATATGGCCAAAAAGAAACCAACCCCCACTCATTCTAACGGATTCAAGATGAGAAGAAGCAGAGACAATCATATTGATGCTCAGAAATATGGCATTTCCAAGGAAAGTATGTCTTTCTTTGGATTTATGAACAAAATTACAAATATTTCAGAAGACGCACAGGTAAGGGAATATTCACCACAGGCACTCGGACGCAAGAGAAATATGTTTCTCAACACACTCGCTCTTGACGAAAAGAAGTTCCAAGAGTGGGTTCAGAACCGTCTATACCGCATTGCCTACGACAACAAGCGTTCTATCTCGGATTTCACTCCAAAGGATATAGAGATAGGTCTGAACAAATGGGAAGGGTTGCTTCGCAATGGTGATCCTGGCTTCGGTAAGTATCAGTCGCAATTCAGTGCATATAAGCAGAGATTTCTAAAAGCCGCTGCTACTATTCTAGCAAATGCTCCATCTGGTAGAGGTTCTCGAGGCGTGGAACCACACGAAGCACCACCGCTAGATCCAAGCAATAAATCAATGACTCCATCTGCGTTAAAAAGTCAGGGAGGTTCTGTTGATCCAGAGCAGGGTGGATCTATGGCTGCGGGTGGCTCTGGTGTAGATCCACAAATGCAAGTAACACCAGAAGAAGATACAGTTGCTGCTCTCATCGCAGATATGCAAAAGGCACTTTCTATGAAAGAGAAGCAGTTTGCTGGGCATGTCGAGAACAAACTCCTCAACAACGATCTAGATCCATCCACTGTAAATGCAGCAGAGTTGGAGAAGAGTTTGGATGACGATTTCCAGAACCTACTTGACGCCATTCCTGCGGACTCCACAATAAACGAGCAAGAAGCGGAGATCGAAGAGATCTATGGTCAATATAAGGAACGCTTCCTTCAGACAGCATCCAAGATGGTTGCAAAGACGGGAAAGAAGATAGAGAAAGCAAACAAGAAACAAGCAGCCAAGGTCAAATCAATCGGTGCAAAGGCTGCTGACTACGAAGCAGCACTTTCTCTCGGTATGACTACATTCACTGGTCAAGATCTCGAAAGCACGGGAATGGATGAGAGCCATGTAGATCTAATGAGAAAGAATCCAGAACTATATGCTGCTGGAAAGAGAATGGCAAACACCATCATCTCTATGCATCCTCTTCTCAAGGATGCTGGTGTTCGTTGGATGGGCAAGGAAACAAGCACTGACGAAGTTCATCCAAACTGGGAAGGAACCGATGGAACATCCAAGACAGATGTTATGTTTGATCTCGGAGACAGAAGAGTAAAGTTTAAGAATGGTAAGTTTGTTGCCTGTGGTCAGAAAGACAAGGACGAGAACTGCTCATCGAAGATCAAGATGTCTATGAAACTCGGTGATTCTCAGTTTGCTTCTGGTGGTGACAAGGAAACTATGTCAACATTCAACCGAACACTTGAGAATCTAAAGGGCAAGGACTTTGATCTATCCGATCCAAGAAAACTATCACATCGTTTGATTGCTGACGGTATGGATCCACAAGAGGCAAAGGAAAAGGCACAAGCAATAGTAGAGAAAACGCAGATGCTGCGTCAGGGATTCGAAGCACTCACCACTTTCCACACATACAAGGGAACCGTATCTGACTATCAGAAGGGTGGAGTGTATTCCGATAGACCAGAGAAAGAGTTTAAGGAATCGAAGAAACTTGTTGATGCTGCCGACAAGTTTGCAAGAGAAGTATCTACTCATGTCGCCGAGATGGCAAACCTTTTTCCATCCTTTGCTTCAGAGTTTGTGTATGTGACTATGACAGGTGATGGTAAGTTCAAGGAAGGTTCTGATAGACAGGCCAACTACATCATCTCCACAGATCACGCAGGAGACAAGGTAATCATTCTGCCCGCATCACGCGATCTTGCATCTCGTATTGCAAGTGAGATACAGATTGTTGCAAAGGCTAAATCATCCAGCGTCAAGTCCAAGAAGGATCCACTTGTAGAGAAATACATGGCCAAGGGAATGACAAAGGAAGAAGCAGACAAGAAAGCATCTCTTGAATCACCATATCGTGTATGGCAAGTTGTTCGCGTGCTTGCTTCTTCAAGAGCACAGAAAGTTCTATCAGATCCAGCAACAGCAGCACAAGTTCTTCAGAACAGTCGTCTTTTAGATTTTGTAAATGCGATGAGTTTCCTCAAGGAACAAGAAGAGGAAATGCCAGAAGAAGAAATGACGGACGAAGAGATGCCAATGGAGGAAGATACACTAGATCCTGATACTAGGGATTATGTGGATGCAGCAATCGACTATGCTTTCAGTTCATTTCAAAATATGATCAAGTTCTTCGGTGTAGAGTTCAACGGTGTATCTAGCAACGACTACAACCTATACAATATGTTTGCAGCAGATCAACCAATGGATATGGTTTCACAAATAAATAACAGAGTTGATATGAACAACCAGATCGGTGATGAAATACAGCAGATGAGATTGCAACAAGAGTCGAAGGACTTCTTTGCAATAAGAAACAAGATGAAGGAGATCTATAACTTATGAAGCGAAATGTCGTGCTCTTAAATGCGTCTTGTGAAGTTATTAATGTGATTGATTGGTTTAGAGCAGTGAGATTGATTATGAGTGGAAAAGCAGTCAAGTCATACAACTGTCAACACTTATATGAAATACAAACGACATCAGGTGTGTATCATCTTCCAAACTCAATAACGCTTATTGATTATGTGAGAATACCTTTCAGAAAGGTTTCACTGACAAGAAAGAACATATTTTTCCGTGACAACTACACTTGTCAATATTGTGGTGATAGAAGTATAAAGAAGATGACACTTGACCATGTTCTCCCGAGAAGTCGTGATGGAAAAGACACTTGGGAAAATCTCGTTACTTGTTGTAAAAGATGTAATGTAAAGAAACGAGACAGAACACCAGAAGAGGCAAAAATGAACTTGCTTCGGAAACCAGAGAGATTAAAGAAAGACATAACATACGCAGAAGTAGAAAGAATTCTACAAGGAGAAAAAAATGAAAACGAGTGATCCAGGCGCATATTCGCATATAGAGCAAATCACAGCAGGAGCAACTGTCCTGTCTATCAGAGGTCTTTTGCTTACTGGCACAAGTGCCACATCCACAATAGCAGGAACTACTTGGGAAAAAGTAGCAGGAAGTCCAGACACATACAAGTCCTTCAGCATAACAATTGATATGTCTGCTGCAAAGACATTGGTTCTTCCACTAAGCGTTAGAACCATCAGCACTATCACAAATGTCACTGTATACGGAATGAGATAATGAAGACATTTATTCTATTTCTTGCAGAGCAAGCAAAGAAAGCAAAAAAAGAACTAACAGGTCACTTACAACATTTGGGTGATTATTTGTTCTATGGTGAAAAAGAAACAGACACCAAGAAGGGTCTGGATGTTGATCCTCATAGATCAATCAGACACATACAGTCGGTTCATCACCGCTTCAAGAAAGGCAAAACTAAGAAAGGTCACCAACTGACTCTAAAGATAGACGGTGGTATGAGTGTTGCTGCTGGTATGGATCACAATGGAAATCATTTCGTTGGTTATAAAGGAATAGATGGTTCTGAGCACCCTAATGCATTCAAATCAGAAGA
>JBIPMC010000335.1:0-2607 GCA_044369345.1 Terrimicrobiaceae bacterium | reverse complement strand
TTTGGCGCGGCGAGTTTTCGGATGGCTAGCCAATCTTCGGCGGCGCGGGAGCAGAGAATTCGGCCAGCGTGTTGCCAGTAGGCCCGGGCTGTCGGGAGGGTGCTCGTTGGGAAAAATGTCGCCGGGATGCCATCGACCCAGCGCGCCGTGCCTGCGGTGAGAGCCGCGCATTCCTGGGCTGCCATCTCGTCTGAAAATGGCAGGACAGCGAAGCCCGTTTCCGGTGCCAACTCGCGGCGTACTTGCTCGATCAGCGGGTGGAGAAAAAAGCGGGGGTAGCCCGTTTTCATCCGATTGATCACGCGGGGCTCCTTTTCTTCGTAGCCGATCACATCCTTCCAAGTCGGCAGGCATACCGAGACGGCGTGAGGCGACGCGGGGATCGGCAAACCCAAATCCTCGGTGCGGCAGAGCGGATGAGAATGGAGCGGGTGGGTCATCGGCTTGCCACCGCCAACGCCATGCGAGCGAGTGCTTCGTCAAGTTGCGAACGGGGACATCCAAAATTCAATCGAAGGAATCCTTGTGGAGCACCGAACGGCACGCCGTCTGAGAGGCCGACACCGTGGTCCTCGAAAAACATGGCGGCGTTTGGCAACCCAAGCTTGCGCGCATCGAGCCAGGCTAGGTAGGTCGCCTCCAAATGCCAAGTTCGGATGCCGGGGAGGGACGAGGCGACGAAGTCCTCGACGCGGTTACGATTTGCGCGGAGCACCTCGAGGAGTTGGACATGCCACGGCCAGCCGTGCCGAAAGGCGGCCTCGCAGCCCGCGTAGCCGAGGGCATTGATTTCCGTGATCAATCCGCGTGCGGCTTTTTGAAAAGTCCGGCGCGTTGTGGCATCGGGAACCACAACGAACGCGCAAGCCAGACCGGCGAGATTGAAGGTTTTGCTCGGTGCGAACATCGATAAAATCGGCGGTCCGTCATGGTTGGAAAGTTTAAGCCCGCTGGTGTGAGGCGTGTCATCGAGAACGAGGTCGCAGTGGATTTCGTCGGAGATCAGTACGAGCCCGTGGCGGCGGCAAAATTCGGCGAGGCGTTCCAGCGTAGCGGGCGGAAAAACTCGGCCCGTGGGATTGTGCGGATTGCACAGAATAAAAAGTTTGGTCACCGGCGTGACCGCTGCTTCGAGGCCCTCGAAATCGATTTCCCAGACGCCGTTGTTTTCCACCAAATCCACCGTTTGCAATTTCGCCCCCGCAAAATCCGGCGCAGTCAGGAACGGTGGATACGCCGGCGTGCAAGTGAGTGCCGCACCGCCCTCTGGCACAAAGGCGCGGCAGGCGACATTCAACGCAGGAACGAGGCCGGGAAACCAAAGGATCTGCTCCGGAGTGGCCTCCGTGCCGTGGCGCGCGCGCAGATACTCAATCGCCGTTTCGACTGTGCTGGCTGGCGGAACCGTATAGCCAAAGACGCCATGAGCCACGCGATCCCTCAGAGCTTCGATGATCTCAGGTGCCGAGGTGAAATCCATATCCGCAACCCACATGGGCAAGATGTGCCTCCCGGCATAGCGCTCCCATTTGAGAGAGCCGGTGTCGGCGCGGTCGGGGCATGTGTTGAAATCGTAGTTCACAGGCGATGAGAAAACAGGATCGATCCGGTGGCGACAAGGCTGTGTCGTGTCATCGAAAAAATCTCCGTGCCAGACCTTGACTTTGAAAGGGGTGTGGCAAACCATCCAGCAATTACCTTTTTTGCTCTTTCCTAAAACCAACAAATTTCAGCGGCTGTGGCCGCAATAGATTTGCCCTTCTGTGTTCGCGATTAAACGAAGCAAACTCCCGGACCGATGTTTCATTACTCCCGGAGGCTCGGCTGCTGGACAAAATGACAGGCCTTCATTGGAAGTCAGATTGGCTGGTGGCGGTCATCCACCCTAAACTTAGGGAACGGGAACTGCTCCGAAACGGCACGAGAGGGGCAATATTTTTTGGAGACGAGAAGTTCCAAAAAGGGTTCGAAAACTGCGGCTCGAAAAATTTTGTGAAAAAAACTCTTGTGCTTGGCGTGGGTTTTGATATTCTGAAATTGTTCTGGGGGGAACAGAAGCCCGTTGTAGCATTCGCTGCGACGGGCTTCAACTTTTAGAGGGATCTTCTTTTTCGAAGTTTTCTCTTGAGAATCTCCAGCAGCGACTTTGTTTCGTCCACGCCAAGGAGCAGGCAGGCGAGCAGATAGGAGACGACAGCTGCGGAGATCGTGGCCAGCACGCAAGCGGCACGCCAGGGAAGCGAATCGGAGGGGAGGAGGGCGGGAAGGTAGGAGTTTCCTGCGAGGCAAACAAGGCAGATGGGGGCCGAAGCCAACAAGCAGCGCGCGAGGATTGAGAGAAATTTCCCGCTCTCGAGTGTACGGGCCGCTGGGCGCATGAGAAGGTAGAGAACGCCGAAGTTCAGTGTGGCGCAGATCGTGGTGGAGAGGGCGAGGCCTTTATGGGCCAGCCCGAGGCGGAACATGAAGTAATTGTTGAGGGCTATATTCAGCGCAACGGAGCCGAAGCTCACGAGCATGGGGGTCCATTTTCGGTTGATCGCGTAAAACGCCGGAGACAGAACCTTGATGCAGGAGTAGGCGACGAGGCCGATGGCGTAAAATTGC
>JBIPMC010000334.1:0-2610 GCA_044369345.1 Terrimicrobiaceae bacterium | reverse complement strand
ATCCCGAACTCGAAAATTTTCCCGATCTCGAGGCGACCCTGAGGGCGATCTCATCGTTCCACGCCCGCATCTCCGGCGCGGCGGGTGACAATGAGGCTCCCGCCACCATCGGCCGGGTGAAGCGCGAACGGTATGTCTTCACCCGCCGCACGCTGTTGAATGCGATGCGCCTGATCGCTGAAAACGCCCGAGGAGCCTCGCGCCTGCGGGGGGTGGCGGCCCGTGTGATTGCTGAAATCTACATCCACCGCCTCTCCGACTCCGCCGACCGCGCCGCCGCGCTGTCGCTCCTCCGCGCCACAGGCCTCGCCTGAAACCTCAAACAAACCGCCTTTCGCAATTTCCAAAAACAAATGATCGCCGCCACCAACCGCACCTTTCTCCTTCGTGAACTCCAAGCCCTCGCCGTGCAGATCACCGGCGAGGAGGTTTGCCTTGTCGAAGGCGATGCGGGCTGCTCCTGGTCTTGGAATTGGAACGACCGCGTCATCACGGTCGATCCTGATTATCTCGGAGAAAAAGCGGCGGATGTGTGCCGCGCGGTGCTCCTGCACGAGAGCGCCCACTGCGCGATCACTCGGCTCCAGCATGTGCTGCCTCTCGAGCGCTGCCTCCTTTATCAAGACCTCTTGAATGTGTTGGAGGATTTGCGCATCGAGTCCTGGCTCGCCCGCACCTTTCCAGGCTGCGCCGACTGGCTGCACCTCGCGAATTCGCTCATCATGGAGGAAGTTCGCGGCGGGCGTTGGCCCGAGAACTACCAAATCCAGTTCATTCGTGGCCTTCTGATCAGCGGGCACCTTGGCGAATCCACGGATGGCGCCGCTCCTTGCGTGCTGGAGGCGCTCAAGGAGACGAGCGCCGCAGTCGCCGAGCAAACGCTCTGCCATCCAGCTACGGCCCGTGGACGCGAGGCGGCCAGGGAGACGATGAACGCCCAGCAGCGCATGGTCGAAATTTTCGATCGGAAAATCCGCCCCGTCTGGGAGCGATTGGTCGCTCTGGATGAAATCGAGGGGCGCCAACGCATCACCACGCTCATGGGTGGCCAAGGCGTGACGGTGAGTGGCCCGCGCCATCGTGCCATCCCGCGCCGTGGAGGCAGAAGCCGCAAGGGCGGGAAGGTCGCTTTCCAGTCTACTGGAACGCTGAGCCGCGGATACCTCGAGCGAGCCTCGACCTTGGCCCCTTTGATCGATCCCCTCGCCGAGGAATTCATCCATCTCCTCGAGACCACCTCGCGCCAACGCTCCGTAAAAAATCAACGGCATGGCGATCGGGTGAATATGCGCTCGGCGATGCAAGCCGAGGCGGATCAGCGCCTGCGTGAGAAGGTCTGGGAACGCCGTCTCCAACACACCCGCTTCGACCCGCTTGTGGTCCTGGCCCTTGATTGCTCGGGCTCCATGCAGGGCGAGAGCTTCGATGCCGCCTACGATGCGATTGTGCTTCTTTCCGAGGTTTGCCTCCGCTCAGGTCTGCCATTGGCCCTGTGGGCTTTCAACAACACAGCCATCCAAGTTCTCGCGCCCCACGGCCAGTCGGATTCCGAAAGCCGCCGCGCCAGAATCGATGCGCTCCGCAAGGCCTGCGGCGGTGGAACCTCCATGCACATCGCCTTGGCGAGGATCCTTGCCAGCCCGGAACTCGGGCAGTTCTCCCACCCGATTGTCATGGTGGTGGGGGATGGCGAACCGAATGACGAAGCTGCCACCTTGGCGGGGATCAATCGCTTCAGGGGCGCTGGAATTCCGATTCTCGGCATCGGAATTGGTGAGGACACCCGCGAGATGGCCGCGCTTTTTCCCGAGTCCGTGGTCGAGCCGAATGTGAATGCGATGGCGCACACGCTCTCCGGCGTTCTCCGCGCCACGCTGCTCGACCAGATCGCCGCCACGGGCGCCCAACCAGTCCGCCACGCCGCCTGAAACCTGAGATCCGAAATTGGAAACCTGAACCTAAAAACTCCCACACCCATGCACCTCAACCTCGCTGAAAAAAATCCATCCCGACTTTTGACTTCGATCCAAACCGCCATTTCCCAGCCAAGGAAAACCTTGAGCCTCGAACTGCTCGGGCCCGGCGTCATGATGCCCGACACCGCACTGATGGCCTACCACGCGTTGAAGGCCCGCCCCGACACGCTCAGCATCCACGCCCATTCCCACACCTGTTTGATGGATGGCGCGATTCTGCCTTGGCTCATGGCGGATTCCCGCTCGATCCGGCCCGATGCGTGGATTCAGGTCTCCGATGGGGAGGAGATTCTGGAGGAGTGCAACCCAGGCCACGGGGATTATTCGACTGCCGTCTTGGCCGCTTGCGAGTCGGCCGCCAACACCGACCTGCGCACCATTTTCCATTTGCTCGACGAGTATCTTCCCGTCTCGGAGATCGCCGGTCTCCGTCTCTTCGAGTCCGACCTGCGGGATCTCGGTCTTATTCGACATCCGGAAGAAGCGGATCCGTTGATCGAACTTTTCGCCGCCAAACCCGCGGCCATCAAAAAAACCAAACGCAAAACCCCAAATAGAAAACCATGAACACCGAATCCACCAACATCGAGGATCCCATCGAGACCTCCACGGAAACGCGCCCAGTGGCACATCC
>JBIPMC010000369.1:0-2610 GCA_044369345.1 Terrimicrobiaceae bacterium | reverse complement strand
CGGTCTGGACGGCCGGACTCAACTCCAGCGGCCAGTTGGGCAACGGCAATACCACCTCGCAGTTCCGGGCGGTTCAGGTGCTGACCTCCGCCGGGCCGTTGACCGGGGTGCGAGCTATCGCCGCCGGGTCATCACACACCTTGGCTCTCACCAAATCGGGCGAGGTCTGGAGTTGGGGGCTCAACACATCCGGCCAGCTTGGGACCGGGAATACCACGAACCAGAACCGGGCAGTAAAGGTCGCCTCCTTGCCTGCCGTGGCGGCAGTGAGCGCCGGTGATCAGTTTTCCTACGCGGTCGCAATCGACGGAACGGTGTGGGCCTTTGGCGACAATTCCCATGGACAGCTTGGCAATAACAGCACGGTTGCGATTTCCTCCACGCCGGTCCGTGTCCGCACCGCTTCCGGGAACCTTTCTGCGATCTGTGAGGCGGCGGGCGGTGCGGCCCATGGGGCCTTTCTATCGCTCAACGGCACGGTCTGGACGGCTGGGCTCAACTCCAGCGGCCAGCTTTCGACAGGAACCACGACTTCGAGCCGCGTGGCGCAGCAGGCCCTCCGCCTGGCGGGACCGCTCGGCGGGGTCTCCCAGGTGGCATGCTCTGACAATACGACCTTTTTTCTGCTCACCAGCGGCAAGGTTCTCGCCGCCGGTGATAACACGAGCGGCCAAGTGGGCGATGGCACCCGTGCCAGTCGGTCTGCAGCCGTGCTCGTATCCGGACTGGACGGCGTCTCCTTCCTGAGTGCGGGAGCGGACCGGTGCTTCGCCGTCATAACGGACGGAAGCATCTTTGCGTGGGGTGGCGATCTCCATGGGGCTCAGGCACGGGGGGAGAGGGGTTTGGAGTGGGGCTGGAACTCGATGCCTGCATGGTCGCCATTTTTCCGCGTCGCCATGGGGGTTGGGCATAACCTCTACCTGAAGAGCGATGGGCGAGTATGGGCAGCCGGCCGCAACACCTTCGGCCAACTGGGCAACGGTCTCGCCGCAGATTCCCTTTTTCCCGTCCAAGTCCAGTCGGCCACAGGAGGCCTCAATGGCATCCAGGATGTGGCAGCGGGCCGCGCCCATTCCTTGGCGCTGGGGCAGAACGGCACCGTCTGGGCATGGGGGCTGAATTTGAATGGCCGCCTTGGCGATGGGACCCTTATAAATCGTTCCAAGGCTGTCATGACGCACGATGCAGTCGGACCTCTTTCAGGGGCAACGGCGGTCGTGGCAGGCGATGGATTCAACCTGGCCCTTCGCCAAGGGGCTGTCTGGGCCTGGGGTGCGAATGACAAGCACCAGCTTGGCGATGGAACGGCCATCGATCGAAACAAGGCGGTGCGCGTCATGACGGCGTCGGGAGGGCTGGCCGGGGTGAAAGCCGTGGCTGCGGGAGCGAATCACGGCGTGGCTTTGGCAGGAAATGGCAGTGTTTGGGTCTGGGGGTCCAACAGCCAGGGACAGCTCGGACTGGGGAACACGATCAATCAAAGCCGGGCTGTAACAATCCCGGGTGTGAGCGATGCGTTGGCCGTCGGGGCCGGGACCGCGCAAACCTATATCCTCCGCTCCACCGGAGGCGGCACGGTCTGGGGAGCCGGTCAGAACAACTTTGGCCAGTTGGCCGACGGCACCACGACCAACCGCTCGGGCCTCGTGCGGGTGCAGGATCTCACCGGCCCGCTCACGGGCCTGACCTGGTTGAAAACCGGCGCGCTCGCCCAACAGGCCGCAGCCGGGCGTCTGGATGGCTCGAGCTGGATCTGGGGATCAAACGACACGGGCCAGCTTGGCACTGGCTCATTGGCAAACGCGCTTCGGGCCATCCGCCTGCCAGAGGGCATCCAACCTCAAAGCCTCGGCACCGGTGCGACATTTGCCCGCCGGGCTGATTTCGAGTGGGTCGCCAGCGGATCATTCTTCGATGGCCAGTGGGGCGATGGGCGCAAGGGCTACCATGCCACGCCCACGCTTGTGAGAGGCATGACATTTGCAAGACCCGCCCCGGATACCGATGCCGACGGGCTCGCTGATTGGCGGGAAATCGCGCAAGGCACGAGTGTGGTGAAATCCGACACGGACGGGGATGGCATTGGCGACGCCTCCGATATCCTGCCGATCGATTATTTCAACGGCGCGCCTGTTGCTCTGGCCATGGCCTCCGGAAATCAGCAGACCGGCAAGCCGGGCACCCGCCTGGCCAAACCGATTGTGGTCGTAGTTTCCCGCTACGGCACCCCTCTTTCGAACGCCCCGGTGACATTCAGTGTCACCTCTGGCGGCCTCGCGGCCGATGGCAACGGGACGGTTCTTCTTGGCCAGTTGCAAGTGCGAACCAATGCCGCCGGGCAGGCCATCGTCTTTTACACCCTGCCTGCCATGGAACGGACCTGCTCGATTTCAATCCATGCTGGAAATGCCCGCACTACGGCAATCGCCACGGCGAGCTGGATACCCGCCACCCCGGCTCTTTCGCTTCCGGGTGGTACCTTTGCCACCCAGCGATGGGTGGTTGCCACCAGCGCCACCCCCGATGCCCGCATCCATTACACCCTCGATGGCAAGGAGCCGACCTCCGCCAGCCCGCATATTGCCAACGGCCAAGCCACCCTGGTGG
>JBIPMC010000360.1:0-2612 GCA_044369345.1 Terrimicrobiaceae bacterium | reverse complement strand
CCAATGACTTCCCGCGAAATACAGCCAACTGTTTTCCGTCTTCATTCATTACAACTGATTCAAACTGAGTTTCAACTTCTCTCACTACTGCGTCAGGACGACCTTGAATGAGTGCCAAAGTTCCCACGCCATGAAGTGAAACAATAGCGGAGCCGGTTTCTAAAACAAGTCGCTGATCTCTCATGCTACTAGCTTGGGCTTCAGCAATTCGGACTTGTAACCGGAGAAATTCTAGCTCATCATTTTGCTGAGGGATGACGGTTTCGGCTTCACGGGTTTTGATAACGAAGTAGGCTTGGGCTTGTGCAATTTCCGGTTTACGGGGATCGCCATTCATAGCGAGAAGATATGCCCCGTAACGAGACAGTTTATAGTTATCGCCAAACCGACCTTTGCCACTTACCTCACCCGGTAAGTGGGTGAAATGCTCGTCTGGGTTCCCGTTGGAGTTTTCAAGCGAGATTTTAGACTTTTCTATGGCATCCTCAAACCTTTGCCATTTGACGTATCCCAAAAGTTTCATCAACTCCCGTGCCAACCAGTATTCGCGCCCTTCACGGTCAACGCGCTTAATTGAGTCAAAAGGGGATTTGGATTGACTGTGATCTTGATTGCCAGATAATGCTATATTAGACATAAGAACTTTTCAGTGATTTGTAATGTTTTTTGAGAAAAGCCGGAAAAGATAGAACCTTCCGGCTTTTCTCTTTTCTATTATACAGCATTGCCATTCAAGTTATTAATAATATTGTGATAGGATTAAGTTAATTTTATCCTTACAAACAATGAGATCACCAAATCCCACACCAGGGAGAAATCGGATCTTTGAGAAGATATGGCGATTCCTAACTGTTTGGAATCGTACCGAGATAGAAGGGCAACAACGACCGCGCTCAGGGTGGCGTAACTGGACTTACAACGACACCACTCAAGAAGGGCGTGATTATGACCTTGAGATTCCTGAGATTCCCGTTAGGGCTCCTAATTTAGCATCTCAGTTAATTGAGCTTCGTTATTGTTGCTCGGAGGCTGCAACTGCCTATGACGCTATCAATGGGGATGCCTGGACTTCCCACGATGGAGACGACCAGGGCTTTGATATTTCTGATACCTTGAATGACAATAAAACTAAGGTTGATCCAAAGATTCAAGAAATATTGAGGCGGGTGATTCGAGAAGTTTTAATGCCCTCAGAACCCAAGATTGTAGGGGAACGACTATTAGCTTATGGCGATAGTTTTGCGTCCCTAGGAATCAATTCTAAGGCGATGCGAATTGAAAGGATTTTGTACCTCCCGACTTGGGAAATGTTCAGATTGGAAACCAAACAAGGAGAGTTACTGGGATTTGAGCAACGAGCTTTATTAAGAGATCCCGATCCGATTCAATTTCATCCTATCTCAATAGTTCATTGGAGATACCGACGCGACAATTTGTATGGTAGAGCGTTGTTTCTTGAATGCTTAAAAGATTGGTGTCGGATTGAGCAGATCCTTGATGATATTGCCGAAGCCTCTCACGCTGTGGGGATCAACCCTAATATTCATATTCTCCCGTGCGAATATGATGAAGAACAAGCTAATGAGTATAAAATTATGTATGAAGGGGCTAAAAATCAAAAGATTTTGACCGACCTTTATATGTATGGCGGGGGTGACATTAAAAAATTAAGTAATTCCAATCCTGACATCACCGCCCTATTGAAAGCGGCCGAGTTCTTTATGGCTCGATTTGTCAGGCGCTCAAGAATACCGCCCTGGATGTTGGGATTTCCTGGGATTGGTGCTAGAGAAATATCAGGGGGGCCAGAAAGAGCTTATGCTAGATTAATTAATGATTTCCGTCAAAGCCTGTCAACGGGTTTCAAACAAATCTTTAATTTAGAGTTGGCATTGCAGGGATATCCCAGAGAACAATGGCAATATAGAATTATCTGGCCAAGATTTTATATTGACCCATTTAAACAACAGTTAGACCCCGATCATGATGAGTCCAACTCTCAAGAAATTGAGGATCTTGACTATCTAAGCATGATTTCAACTGACAAATTAACTCAAGAACTAAATAAGGTATTAAATGGAAAAAATATTATTACCAGATGAAACTCTACCAGGTTTTGAATACTTAGATCAGCTTAGTTCCGTGACTGAAGATGATCTAAATGTTGCAATCAATGAGTGGGAAAAAAGGAATAAAGGTTCTGACTCTGAGAATATTTTGCAAGCGGAGGTGATCAATGAGTGAAGCCTATTTACAACTTAGAAAATCAAATCTATTGAATAGATTAGAGTCTGAGAGTCCGAACATAGAAGAAACCATAGAACAGATTGCTGAGATAAATTTAGCACTAGGAACGTCAAGCGGGGGCGGCTTTTCTACACTTGCAAAAGAAGCCACGTCAACGGCGATCAACGCCAAACTTCCATCTTTATCAAGTGGTAGAGTCCCAGTCTCTTTACCAACAATAACCGCCGGGTTAGATTGTAGATTACTAACAACAAATACAACAATTGCAACTGGTAGTTATTTCATTTATTTAAAGGTACTCGTAGGGGATGTAACTATTAATGGATTAACATTTTCATCCGGTGAAAATCTAAACTTTGAAGCCA
>JBIPMC010000361.1:0-2624 GCA_044369345.1 Terrimicrobiaceae bacterium | reverse complement strand
CAGAACTAGCCAGACGTAGTCAATCTAATGATGAAGAAAAAACTATGATGACTAGGGTTGCAAAAGAACTAGGTATGTCTCCAGAAGACATGCTATCACAATCTCCATATGCTCAAAAAAGATGGAGTAAGTATGCCACAGCAACACCATCTTCTAAACCATCAACCACACCTGATGTCACAGCCAAAGCAATACCAGAACCAACGACCACTCCAGCATCTGCTCCGTCACCATCTGCGCAACCAGTTAAGTCTTTGGCAGCATATGATAGAGAATTTGAAGTTGAAAAAGCCCGTCAGGGAAGAGGTGAAACACAGCCTGTAGGTCCCGGAAGAAAAGGTGCTAAGCCTTCTCAAACAGCAGAACCAACAGCAGAACCAACAGCAGAACCAACAGCCACTACTCGTAATTTTTCTACTTTTAGAGATAGCCCACAATTTGCTGAAAGAGTAGCGAGGGAGATGAGACAAGGTTTAATACCAGATTCCAAAGGTTATAGAGGTAATCCCGATTATGAAGGTCTTGGTATTAAAGGAGTATATGGAAGCGGGGGGATTCTTTCGGGTGAATCAAATGTATTGGATGCCTGGAATCAACTTATAAATCCATTCGCAGACAGGAATTATAAAAGTAAAGCATATCAGAGTTTAATAAAAAGATCACAAAAAGACGCAAGACAAAATTACATGGATCAAATTGAAGACAGTTTAAGACAAGATGGTTCTAGAACAATTGCAGAACCCGGAAGAGAAGAACGTGGGTTAGGAATAGATGTACAACATGGTCAGTTCCCAATCTATCCAGAAGGCCAAGAAGATTCTGCATATAAAAAGCCCCGCGAAGCTCCCGGTAATGCGGTATCTAATATTATTAATAATTTGGTTAAATCAGTTGGTGGTTCTGCAACCAATCTTGGTGCAGATTTGCAACGATATATGAAAACAAATTTAGCACAGACAACTCCAAATGTTATAAAAGATAAACTTTATGGAGATGCAGCATTTGATGGTCGGGCACAATTTGATACACAAGAAAAAACACCATCTACTCCTGCATATGGTATTGAAGTACCAACACCATATGATCCAAGTGTAAAATATGATATTGATTTTGGAAATGTAGAATTACAACCAGAAATATCAACTGGTGGAATGAATCAACCCATGGATCTTGCAGATTTTCCTGATGATGAAGATACAGCTAAACAATCTTCTTCAGCAGAATTAGAAAATGCAAGAAAACTTGCTCAGATGTATGCAAATAGAATGGGTAGAAGAGTTTCCAAGGCACCCACTCCAACCCCAACATCAGTACCTCCTAAAGATCAAGAAATTATTTTAACTAAAGATAAATCTACCATGGATCAAAATAATTTAGATAAATTATTCTTGCGTCTCTATGGTGCAGAAAAATTTAATACAATGTCACCAAAACAACGTAACTTGATGTTAATGCAATATAATCAAAGTAAAGTCAAAAGATAAAAAAATGTTCAAAGACCATTTAATATTTTCAAATAATTTTCAAGACGCTGCAAATCAACTCCGTCTACACGAAGCGTTATCTCAAAAAACAAAAGATGATAGCAAAGCTTTATTGGATACTATTGCAAAAATGGATGCAGATCGTGCTGCACGTCAAAATAAAGTAAATCCAACAACTGGTAAAAGTTACTTGGATGTTGCTAACCAAGCAACTAAAGAATCTTTAGATCGTGCAAGATCCAGAGAAAATTATGACGAACTTGCAAAAACTGCACCAAATCTTGCAGCCAGAGCAAGATTCAGCAGTCAATCAATTGCCAGAAGTGCAACTCCAGGAACAGTAACTGGAGTGGCAGGCCAAGGTGGAACAAATTCTGAAAGTGATTTAACTTCTTTTAATTCTTTGAGTGCAGAAGATCAAGCCAGAGTAGCACCCACACAATCTACAAAAAGATTAGAAGATATGAGAAAGGCACAGTATGGGAGAGCACAAGCAAGCCTTGCAAGGGGTCAAAATAATGCTCTGGGTGCAAATGTTGTTGCTGGACAAAATACAATTAATAAAGTTTTAGATGATCGTAAAAATAATGCAATGGGTGGTCCAAATGCTGCTGCAAGTTATGTAAGAAGTTGGCAAGAAGATCCAACAAGTCTTAGAACACAAAGAAGCATGGCTGTAAGAACCGATAGAGAAAAATTGGCAATGAATGATGCTATGTATCAAGAAGGTTTGCGTCAATTCAAAGAAAAAGGAAAATTAAGTCCGGGACACGTAGACATGGTAAATCGTTTTGCAAAATCGGGCCAAAGACCAACTGAAGAATTTAAACAATTTGGAGCAGCAACACGAGAACCACTTCCACAATCTGGAATAGATGCATATAAACAAGATCAAGCACAGAGCGCACCAACCAAACAGACAAGTGGTAAAACATTTCAACAGATGCAAGATGAGAGAAGATATGCTCAAACTAATAGATTGCTGAATCCAAGAGCATAAAAATTAAATAAAATTCAAAATAAAAAGGGATCCAATTTCTTGGATCCCTTTTTGTTCTATAGTGACTTATAGGCTCACTTGGCAGCAGGAGCCTCTACGGCTGCAGGACCAGCCTCGGGAGCCTTTGTACGGCTTGCTAG
>JBIPMC010000383.1:0-2624 GCA_044369345.1 Terrimicrobiaceae bacterium | reverse complement strand
GCCCTGGTCGCTATCGTCCAGAATAATGATAAACCGCCACTCCGATGGTATGGCCAGTCGGGCGATGACAGGGGGGACACTCGTGCGCTCGCCCCGCCCGCCATCGACGATGAGCCCGCCCTGTTCAAACACGGCGATGCCAATGCCGGAACGGGCGCCACGGCCAATGATGGCGGCCACTTCCCGCGGGGCAAGGTTCAGTCCATAAAGCCGGGAGAGTCCTGCGCCTACGGCCAGAGCCAGCTGAGTGCCCGAGCCCAGACCGGAATGATTGGGCACGGCGGCTTCAATCTGAAGAGTGGCAGGTAACGGCCGACCGAGCTGCGTGGCTAGTTTTTCCGCCATACGGACGGCCCTGTCGGCATCAGGTCCGGTGGCAGATAGGCGTGATGCTGCGGTCAGATGGATGCGGGTGGCTATTTCGTTGATGCCCACGCCCACGCTACCAAATCGGCGCCCCAGCGCCGCGCCCATGTCCAGAAAGCCCATGTGCAGGCGCGCCGGCGCCTCCACGGTAATGCGCAGAACGGAAGGGACGGTGGGGGAGTCTGCTTTGTCAGACAAGACTAAAAATCTCGGGTGGAATCTGCCGGCCCGAAGACCGGCGCAATATGAAGGGGGTGAAGTCAGTTCACAACGCCGCAGGCCAGACGTGCGCCGCCCGGCTTGTCGCCATAGTTATCGGATTCAGCGTGAATCATCAGGGAACGGCCCTTGATGTCGGCCAGCGTCAGACGCGCTGAGAGGATGCTGGTTTTGGCTGATCCGTCGGCAGCGACCGCCAGTACCGGTAAATCGCCCTTGTGGCCATGACCTGCCGGGCCAAGGTGCCTGCCGGTTTTGTCAGGATCGTAATGGCCACCGGCGGCAAGTCCTGCCATCAGGTTGCCGTCTTTTTCACCCGCCGCACAAGACGGGTTTTCGTGGACGTGAAAGCCATGGAAGCCGGGCGGTAAACCCTGGAGCTGGGTAGTCAGCTCCAGCCCTTTTGCGCCCTCTGTCAGGGTGACGGTGCCGATGGCCGCGCCGACCCCCTGGGTATCAATCTTATGTAGTGTGACGGTCGTGGGCGTGGCGTTGGTCGCCGTCGTCCACAGTAGGACCGTGGCCAGAAAAATGTGCTGTCGCATGATGTTCTCCAGGGTATGGGGGAAGCTTGCCGTGGCCGCATTGTAATCACAAGCGTCCGAACCCGTTAAGCATTTAAGGTTTTGCGGTCCGCGCCGAGAGGAACGGCAGCAGCATCCCGCTTAACAGAACCAACCCGCAACCGCCGAGGGCGATCGCGTTGGGTGTCTGCTTAAACAGCAGCGCACCCAGCATCAGGCTCATCACGGGCCCGCAATAAGCCACTGCGCTGACCTGTGCGGCGGGTGCCATTTGATAGGCGCGTGTCAGAAAACTCTGGGCCGCACTGCCCGTGAGACCGGCCAACAGCGCCAGCGCCCAGGCCTGGCCGTCTGCCGGCCAGGAGCAGTCGCGCCAGGCAAACCAGCCAAGATGTATCAGTACCGCTACCAGGCTGAAGTAAAACACGACGGTGCGCGGACTGTTGCTGCGTCCGGCACGGGCGATCATCAGATAGGCCAGTGCCGCCAGAAAACCCGATGCCAGCCCTAGCAGACGGCCCACTAGGTCGCTGTCTTTAAGTTCTGGCTGGAGGAGCAGATAGAGCCCCAGTAGCGCGCCGGCGATAGCCAGCCAATCCCGCCGATGACTGCGCTGTCCCAGCATCTGCGGGCTCAGAGCAGCGACAAAGATGCCGCTACTGGCGGTGAGAAACGCGCTTTCGCCGGGGCCGATGCGTTGTATTGAGGCAAAGGACAGGATCAGCGATACGCCGCCGAACAGTCCCCGCAGCCAAAGCGATGCTCGCCGGTCACCCAGCAGCGCAGCGGAGCGTCGGGAGATAAGGGCGGGCACCAGCAGGACCAACAAATTCACGGCAACTCGGATGAAGCTCAGCATCGGTGCTGCAACCGGATGGTCCAGCAGGGTCGCGGCATAAACCAAGGTGCCCATGCACGATAGCAAGCCGCAGGCGCAAAGCATGCACATCAGCCCCCGTAGCGGCCTATTGGTGTGGCGAGTATTCACGAGTAAGCCCACTTCTGGCCGATGCTGGCGGAGATGCAGGGGAGTAATACGTTTTGGGCGGCAAGGTAGGGGCCTGTCATGGTGTCTCAATTTTCGCACGAGCCGGGTGAATGGTGGTTAAACCTTACGGCCGAGATCAAAAAAGGTGGGAAAACGTAAAATGCCATGGTAACTTACGCGCGCCTGTACAGTTCTTCCGTGGCGTCGCGTCACTCCTTCGCGAATCCAGCGTCTCTGCCGCTCCGTTCTTGAAGTCCGCTCTCACTTGAAGTAACTCTGAAAGGTTCAACCGGCCTTTGGCCAATTTCGTTTGTTTTAGAGTTCCGGCAGAGCGTCGGAGCTGGAGTTATTTGTATGAAAAATATTTATGTAGGCAATCTTTCCTTCAAGACCACCCAGGATGAGCTGCGCGACGTGTTCTCAGAGTTCGGCGAAGTGTCTTCTGTCAACCTGATCTCTGATCGCATGACCGGTCAGTCCAAGGGTTTTGCCTTTGTTGAAATGGATGATGCAGGCGCTCAGGCTGC
>JBIPMC010000333.1:0-2629 GCA_044369345.1 Terrimicrobiaceae bacterium | reverse complement strand
ATTCCGATCCCGATGCCCCGAAATTTGATCCCTGCGAGGGACAAGCCCAGGACCGCCACGGCCGAAAATATCAGAACCGCCCAAGCCACAGGTTGAGTCGATGCGAGTTGTGTAAAGGTATCCACTGAGCGCGTCATTGCGCGATAATCCTGCACTTAAGGCAAGAGGTAAGACACCCCAGCGGCTGACTAGATTGAGCCCAGGAGTTTGCAGTGTTGCAGAGCGAGATAACGGTCTGTCATGCCGGAAATGTAATCGGCGATGCTGCGGTGCGGTCCGTCCCGCACGATCCGGTTGCTGGCTTTGCGACCGAGGTTATCCGGATGCTGGACGAGAAAGTCGAACAAATCGGAGATCATTCGCGCAGCCGTCTCGTTCGCACGGGCGACCTCTGGGCTGTGGTAGAGGTTTTGGAACAAATGCCGGCGAAGTCCGGAGAGTTCTTGGCGGGTTGACTTGCTAAAGGCGGCTAGGCGGGCTGGGTGGCTTCGGATATCGTCGAGCTTTCGGATTTTCGCCTCACGGATGTTTTGTGCGGTTTGGCGCACCAGATCATCGACTAGAAAATTCACGAGGCACCGGATCAGGAATCCACGATAGCGGGCGAGGTCGAGGGTCGGGCAATCCTGCCGAGCCAAATCCTCGGCGCGCTTCCAGAGCTGAACCTCCTCCAAGGCTGCTAGAGAGAGGAGATCGGAGTCCAATCCGTCATCGAGATCGTGGCTTGAGTAGGCGATTTCGTCGGCGAGATCGGCGATTTGCGCCTCGAGCGAAGGCGAGGGATAGCGGTGGTCGGTCAATGGAAAAACATAGCCGCCGGCGTGTTTCAGAATGCCCTCGCGCACATCCCAAGTAAGGTTAAGGCCGGGAAAAGCCGGGTATTTTTCTTCGAGGGTTTCGACGACGCGAAGACTTTGGGAATTATGGTCGAAGCCGCCCCGCCCTTTCAAAAGGCGGTCCAATTCCTCCTCGCCCCGATGCCCGCAAGGCGGGTGACCGAGGTCGTGTGCCAAAGCGATCGCCTCCGTCAAATCCTCATTCAGGCGCAACGCCCTCGCGATGGTTCGACTGATCGAAGCTACCTCAATCGTGTGAGTGAGCCTTGTGCGGTAGTGGTCTCCTGTACCGTTGAGAAAAACCTGGGTCTTGCCGTCGAGTCGGCGGAAGGAAGTGCAGTGGATGATTCGCGCACGGTCTCGCTGGATTTCCGAGCGGTAACTGTGACCGGCCTCGGAGTGGACTCGGCCGGCGGAGCCATTCGGCGGAACCGCCCATGGCGCGAGTTGGCGGGATTCCTCGCTCGCAAAATCCTTACTGGTGCGAGTGGCGGGGTTTGGCGCGCTCATCCGATTTGACGCCTTTCGCAGCCGATCCAGGCAGCGATCAACCCGGCGGCGATATGGGATACGAGCACCCAGAGGCATAGAGACAAGGGACTCAGCGGGCTCTGGACTACGGTTTGCACGATTTCGTAATAGCGTTCGCTTTTGACGGTCTGCAGGATTCCCGACCAGCTCCAATAGGCCGATATGAATGGTCTCACCGCATCGCCGAGCAGCGCGGGCAAGGCGAGCACCGCGCCGGAGAGCGGCAGCTGAAAACCCACAAGGTAAATGGAAATCAACGACGCTTGCTCAGCGGTGACCATCAGACTCGAGACCCCGAGGCAGATGGCGGTCATCGCGGCGTTTACCAGCACAAGCAAGAGCAACTGCGTGAAGAAATCTCCCGGAAAGCCACAAACTTGATGAACGAAAACCCCCATCCAGAGCGACTGCGCGAGCACCAACCCGAGAAGGAACACGGCCTTACTGGCGACATACGCGAGGGGGTTCAGCCCCGCGAGTTTTTCCTTTTCGAAAATAAGTCGCTCGGAGGCGATCTCGCGGCCGGAATTGTTCGCCCCCATCAGCGTGAGCAGGATCACTTGGAACATGACGATGCCTGATACCAAGCTGCCGACCTTGCTGGATTGGATCAAAAACTCCCGCGCTTCGTCGAGTTGAGCCATGACATCAAGGTCCAGACCCATGCTAAGATTTTTCACGGCTGGGAGTCCGTTCCATGCGAACACGGCCACCAGCAGCGGGAATCCCAGGACAAGTCCGAGTTGCAGCAAAACCTGAGCGCGACTGCGACTGAAAATCAAAAGCCGACGCTCGAGAAGGGTGAGGAATTGGCTATGAGCGCTAGGCAGTTCGGTTGGCTCCATGACCGGCACTGATTCGGCTGGATCTTCGGCAGGAGTGGGGGTGGCTTTTTTAATCGCCTCTTGGTGTTTTTTCCAAGACGCAGCCCATTCCTCGGGTTGGCGGAGTTCGAGGCGCTCGTAGAGTTTGTCCGGTGAATCCACGCTGAAGTAGTGGGCAAGGAATTGCGTGTGGCCGTGATAGGCCACAACGCCCCGGTAAAGCACCAGCACCGAGTCATAGAGCTCCAAATGCGAAAGGCTGTGCGTCACCGAAAGAACAAGCCGGTTTTTGTGTCGGGAGAGGCTGTGCAAAAGCCGTACGACCTCGTCTTCCGAGCGCGGGTCGAGACCACTCGTCACCTCGTCGCAAAGCAGAATCTCGGGCTGGCTGGTCAATTCCATGGCAAGCGCCAGCCGGCGTCGCTGGCCGCCGGAAAG
>JBIPMC010000331.1:0-2645 GCA_044369345.1 Terrimicrobiaceae bacterium | reverse complement strand
GAGCGCGGTGCGGCCTCAAGGTTTCAGTTCGCACGAGGTTCCCGGCAGGCGTGGGGTGGTGTAGCGCGCGCCGACGATTTTCACTGGTTCGGTGAAACGCTCCTGCAAATGCGGGATGTGCTCCAGGAAGATCGCTTCGTGGTCGAGGGCAATGTGGTTGAACAACACAAGGTGCTGGTGGATTTGCCCCATGTCGCCGACATGAGGGATTACCGGAACGCCGAATTTTTTTGCGAGCAGGCTGATGACCAAAAACTCGCTCACGCCCGCGACGCGCACGGCATCGACCTGGCAGATCGCCATGGCACCGGCCTGAAGGTAATTTTTGAAAAGAATGCGGTTCGGCACATGCTCCCCGGCGGCGACCTTCACGGGGGCGATGGCTTCGGCGATGGTGCGGTGGCCGAGCACATCATCGGGATGCGTGGGCTCCTCGAGCCAGAAGAGGTTCAGGTCGCGCGTGGACTCGGAAAAGGCGATGGATTGGGCAATCGTCCATTGCTGGTTGGCATCAACCATGAGGCGAACTTTATCGCCCGCAGCCTGACGCACGAGGCGCGCGCGCCGCACATCCCGGGCAATGTCGGGCGAGCCGACCTTGAGTTTCATCGCCGTGAAGCCCTCGGCAGCCGACTTGGCGACATTCGCAGCGACCTGCTCGTCGCTGTAGTTGAACCAACCGATCGAGGTGTCGTAGCCGGGATAGCCCGCATCCAAAATACCCTCCCGATCCTTGCGGGTGGCGCGGGGCATTTCGATCAACTTGCGGGCCTCGTCGAGGGAGAGGGCGTCGGTGACATAGGAAAAATCCAGCGTGGCGAGGATTTCGTCAGCGGAAAGGTCCAGCAGGAGTCTCCAAAGCGGCACGCCGCGTTTGCGCGCCCAGAGGTCCCAACAGGCATTGGTCACCGAGGCGAGAGCGAGGTGGACCAGACCCTTGTGAGGGCCGAGCCAGCGGAATTGCTGTTCGTCGGAAAGCTTGCGCTGGAATTCGCCAAAACCTGCCATGACCTCCTCGATATCGCGGCCGACGAGTTGCTTGGCGTAAAACTCCGCCGCGCGGCACACAAGCTCATTTCCCTCGCCGAGGGTAAAGGCAAGGCCCGTGCCGGTGAGTCCCGAGTCGTCGTGGAGGAGCGTTGCGGCGTAGGAGTAAACGGGATCGCGGTGGATGGCATCGCTGCCGTGGCCGGAGCCAATCGGGAAGCGCGCGTCGCGTGTGGTGATGTTTTTGATCATAGATTTTTAGCGGCGATAGCCGAGTTCTGCTCCTCCGGTGACATGCATGAGGTGGCCGGTGACGAAGCGGGCTTTTTCGGAGAGGAGATAGACGCTGGCCTCGGCGATGACATCGCCCTCGGGGCAAAATCCGAGGGGGTGGATGTCATCGAGGTAGCGGGAGATGCCGGCGGGGTCGGGCTGTTCGGAAGCCCACTGGCGAAGCATCGGAGTCCAGACCCCGGCGGGGCAAACGGCGTTCACCCGGATGCCGTGGGCGGCGTAGTCGAGGGCCATGGATTTCGTGAGGGCGTTCATCGCGCCTTTGGTGGCCGAGTAGCCAGCGTGGATCTCTTGGCCGATCTCTCCGACCAGGCTGCTGGTATTCAGGATGCAGCCGCGTGAGCTTTTGAGGGCCTCGAAGCCGTGCTTCGCGGTCCAGTAAACGCCCTTCACATTGATGGCAAAAAGGCGATCCCACTCGGCCTCGGTGGTCTCATGCAGGGAGGCGGATGGCGAGGCGATCCCTGCGTTGTTGTGGATCGCGTCGAGGCGGCCGAACTGGGCGAGGATTTCATCGATCGCAGCGCGAACCTGCGGGCCGTTGGAAACATCGCAAGCCAGGCCGATGTGGCGATCACCCAGCGAGCGGGCGGCCTCTTGGGCTTCGTTCAAATCCGGACAACAAAGGGCCACTCGCGCCCCCTCGCGGGCATAGGCCTTGGCGCACTCGAGGCCGATTCCGGCGGAGCCGCCAGTGAGGAAGATGGTTTTGTCGTTTAAAAGTCCGGGCATGATTCGAGGAAGAATTTGGCGCGATCAGTCGAGATGCATGACTTGCTCCATGCCGAGCCATTGGCTTCCCTTGGGGGTTCCGGGGAGGCGAATCTGGCAGGCGTCTGTGAGCGGCCACCATTTGTTTTTGGTCGTGGGATCGTTCGCGATGGACGCGAAATCCGCCTCGGGGTTCGTCCCGATGTATTCAAAATGGCTCACGAGTAAGCGTTTTCCCGCGATCTCGGTGACATAGATGTTGTAGTTGCGAATATTCGCTTTCGCGATGGCGGCGCGGACTTCTGGCCAGACATTGGCGTGGAGCTCACGGTATTCCTTCTCCTTCTCAGGGCGGAGTTCGATGATGGAGCCGTAGTATTTCACCTTCGCCTTGGCAGCGGCTTCGAGTGTCGGGTTGGAGGGTCCGTGGATGGGTTCGACATTTGGCATAGTTTGGCAGGCGCTGAGAGCAAGGCCGAGCGCGATGAGGGGTAGTGTGGTTTTTTTCATGTGGTGACAGGGGTTAACGAAACACGAAATAAAGCCCGAGCACGGAGAGGACGACGATCGAGGCGAGGACCTTGTAGTTGCCGAGGCCAGGCCATCCCGGGTGCTTGAGCGCGTCGAGCGGCTTGGGCCAGAAAAGCTGCTGG
>JBIPMC010000332.1:0-2645 GCA_044369345.1 Terrimicrobiaceae bacterium | reverse complement strand
AGCGGTTCACTAAAAATCATTCTATGAAAAAATTAATACTCGCACTGACTCTCTCTGCCTCACTCCACGCCGGGGAAAACCTCGAGCAGCAATTTCAAAACCCGCCGGATTCCGCGAGGCCGCACACTTGGTGGCATTGGATCAATGGGAATGTTTCCAAGGAGGGGATCACGGCTGATCTGGAGGCGATGAAGCAGATTGGCTTGGCGGGCGCTCAGATTTTCTCGGTGGGTGTCACCCCAATCCGAGGGCCCGTTGTGTTCAGGAGCCAGGAGTGGAGGGATCTCGTGAAGCATTCCCTGAGTGAGGCGGAGCGTCTGGATTTAAAAATCACGATGCAAAGTTGCGATGGGTGGAGCCAATCGGGAGGGCCATGGATCCAGCCGGCGCAGTCGATGCAGAAGGTGGTTTGGAGCGAGAGCCAGGTGGAGGGAGGAAAGACGATTCCCCTGTCCCTGCCGCAGCCGGAGACGAATGAAGGGTTTTATCAAGACATCGCCCTGATCGCCTTCAAGGCGGCCGCCGGCGATCCCCGCGTCGACGATCCCGTGGCCCGCGCGGGCATGGAGGTGAAGGTGAACCTGCCCTTTGCCAACCCGGCCAAGGCGCTCGCGGGCGCCAACGCGAAAGACACCATCGACCTCACAGGCAAGACGGAATGGGACGCTCCCGCAGGCCAGTGGACGCTGCTCCGGATTGGCCACACCAGCACCGGGATGGACACTAAGCCCTCCACCGCCAAGGGCCTCGAGTGCGACAAAATGAGCGCGGAGGCGGTGAACTTCCACATCGGCCAAATGTTCAACCCGGTCTGGGAGGATTCGCCCGAGAAGGCCGGCAGCACTTTCAAATACCTGCTGCTCGACAGCTGGGAGGCGAAGTGTGCGAATTGGACGCCGCGCATGCCCGAGGAATTCCGGAAACGCCGTGGCTACGACCTCCGGCCTTGGCTGCCAGCGCTCACAGGTCGCATCGTGGGGAACCAGGAAGAGACCGAGCGTTTCCTCTGGGATTACCGGCTCACGATCGGCGAATTGGTCGCGGAGAACCACTTCGGCGTGATCCAAAAGCGGGCTCATGAAAAAGGAATGGGGCTGATGTCCGAGGCGGTGGGAATTTTTATGCCGACGGTGGCCGAGCAGCTCCTTTGCAAAAAATACACCGATGTGCCGATGGGGGAATTTTGGAGCGGCGGCCAGAATGACCTCAAGGAGGCCGCTTCGGCCGCGCACATTTACGGCCAAAATATCGCCTCGGCGGAATCGTTCACTTCGGGTCCCGACATCTTGTGGCGGACCGATCCCTACCTGATCAAGGCGCAGGGGGACTGGGCATTTTGCATGGGCATCAATCTCCTGGTTTTCCATCGCTACGCCCACCAGCCTTGGCCCGATCGGAAGCCGGGAATGGTTATGGGCCATTGGGGAATGAATTTCGAGCGCACGAACACTTGGTGGAACCAAGGCTCGGCGTGGATCGATTACATCACGCGGTGCCAATCGCTGCTCCAGCAGGGCCGCTTCCAAGCCGACCTCTGCTATTTTTATGGCGAAGGGGCGCCGCTCGGCTTGGACTACAATGGAATCTCCCCGGCGGTTCCGAAGGGATTCGATTACGATGTCTGCAATGCCGACATCCTGCTCAGTCTCATGCAGGTGAAGGACGGCCGGATCACCACACCGAGTGGCATGAGCTACCGCGTGCTGGTGCTGCCGCCCGGCGACCGCATGACCCTCCCAGTCCTGCAAAAGATCGCCAAACTCGTCCGCGACGGGGCGGTTGTTTATGGGCCGAAGCCGCTGCGCTCCCCGAGCCTGGCTGGCTATCCCGGGGTCGATCAGGAAATCTCGAAGCTCGCCGGCGAGGTGTGGGGAAACTGCGACGGCAAAACCGTGACCCAACATGCCTATGGCGCGGGCAAGGTCGTTTGGGGCGAACCCCTCGAAAAAGTGCTCGGTGTTCCGCCGGATTTCACCGCGTCCCAGGGCAACCTGCTTTTCACCCACCGCAAGGATGGCGAGACCGATATCTACTTTGTCTCGAACCAAGGCAAGCAAGCGGTCACGGCCGAATGCTCCTTCCGCGTCGCCGGCAAAGTGCCCGAGTTCTGGCATCCCGACACGGGCCGCCGCGAACGCGTTGCGCTCTACTCCGAGAAGGATGGAGTCACCACCCTGCCTATCGCCTTGGATCCCAGCGGGTCGGTCTTTGTGGTCTTCAAAAAAGAACCGACGCCCGTTCCGCCCTTGGTCTCGTTCAAGGTCAACGGTCGCAATCCCTTCGCCGAACCTGGCAAGGTCGGGATTCCCGAATTTTCCAAAAACGGAATCACCTTCACGAGCACCGAACCGGGAACCTACCAAGGCACCACGGCCAGCGGAGCCACGGTGAAGGGCGAAATCCCCGCGCCGCCTGCGCCGTTCGTGATCGAAGGTCCGTGGGAGGTCGAATTCCCGCCCCTCGCACCCAGTGACAAAGAGCCGCTGAAAACCAACTTCGAAAAACTCGACTCATGGAGCGAGTCACCCGTCGAGCGGATCCAGCATTTCTCCGGCACAGCCACCTACCGCAAAACCTTTCAAGTTTCCGGTTTCCGGTCTCCAGTTTCAAAAATCTTCCTCGACCTCGGAAATGTGAAAAACCTC
>JBIPMC010000362.1:0-2652 GCA_044369345.1 Terrimicrobiaceae bacterium | reverse complement strand
TAAAATTAAGTAGTAAGTGCGAAACGTTCCTGCCAAAGTATAAGGGACAATAAACCCGAAACGTAAGCAGGGAGACGGGTTCAGACAACTGAGCAAACCTGTCTTAACTTTGGAAAATGTGACCTTAAAGGAAGGTCAATCTCGAAGTCAATGGTACGGGCTACCAAACCCTTAAAGTACGGTATCCAATTCCAAAGAGATAAGGCAATTCCCACAGTGCCAGACTGATTATCAAAACATTGAAGCTGGGAGTAATGGGAAATCGGGTATAAGTCAAATACCTAAGTAGTTCTCTAGCCAATTGCCCATGATGAACGAAAGTGAATGTCCGGCTTGAACCGTTGTTATAATTAAGTAGTGAAATTGACTTGATACACTGCGTTCAAAAGAACAAGGGGAAAGATAGAGGCTTCCTATTCGCCTCTATAAATGTAAGTAAGTTTTACTTCTTACTTACAAAGACTTCCGAAGTACCCCGGCGGATAGGACACATCTAAAGGTAATAATCCCATTTTTCAAGGAACGTTAAAACCCCTCATACACTCCTACAGAGGTCGAATACTGTTAGGTAGCCACAAATCTAAGGCGGATGGGATGAGGGTGAGAGATGGAGTCAGAAGCTAATGCCTAAATGTAATGTTTAGGATACGCTGATAGTCTCCGGTTTAGTTGTTAGGTAAAGTCTCAAATAGCAGTATAAACGGTGAAAACGAGTATAACCAAGACTACGGTTGCATGGAACACTATCAATTGGGCGAAAGTTCAACGAGTAGTATTCAAGCTGCAAAAGCGAATTTACCAGGCATCATTATCGGGACAAAATGCAAAGGCTCGAAAACTTCAAAAACTTCTAGTTAAGTCATATTACGCCAATCTCTTAGCAGTTAGAAGGGTAACTCAAGATAATCAAGGCAAGAAAACAGCCGGGGTAGATGGTGTCAAATCCATCACACCCAAACAACGATTAGAACTTGTCCAAAACTTGAATAAACACCAAAAGGCAAAACCACTCCGAAGGAAATGGATACCCAAACCCAACGGAGAAAAACGTCCTCTAGGAATCCCAACTATACAAGACAGAGTAAAGCAAGCCTTGGTTAAATCTGCATTAGAGCCACAATGGGAGGCTAGATTTGAGGGTAAAAGCTATGGGTTCCGACCCGGACGTTCAGCCCATGATGCCATGTCACAAATCTATATAAGCATCAATCAGGGAGAGTATTACATCCTGGATGCTGACATCTCAAAATGCTTTGACCAGATTAACCATGAACACCTACTGTCCAAAATTGATTGTCCATCAAAAATAAAAGCCCAAATCAGACAATGGTTAAAAGCTGGAGTGATGGATAACGGCATATTTGAAGCAACAGAGGCAGGCACTCCGCAAGGAGGAGTCATTAGTCCTTTACTTGCAAACATCGCACTGGATGGAATGATTAGACTTATTGATAACAAATTCCCTAAAAAGAAAGGTTATCTCGTAGCCAAACTCATCAGATATGCCGACGACTTCGTGGTCATTAGCCCACAATTAGAAGTTATTCAACAGTGCCAAGTTGTCATCGAAGAATGGTTAAAACCCATAGGGTTAGAACTGAAACCAGCCAAAACCCGAATATGCCACACACTTAGAGAAATCGAAGTAAACGGCGAAAAGGTATCACCAGGATTCGACTTTCTAGGTTGGAACTTTCGACAATACCCCGTCGGAAAATACCGTTCAGGGAAAACAGGAGGAGGTAACGGCAAGAACTCCAAACTATTAGGACACAAAACCCTAATAAAACCTAGTAAGAAGTCAATTAAAGCTCACGCGGATAAGGTAAAAGAAGTGATTAAAACCCACAAAACTGCACCCCAATACGCATTAATCAAAAGCCTAAATCCAATCATTAGAGGATGGTGTAATTACCATTCCAAAGTCGTTTCAAAAGAAACGTTCTCCTCTTTAGACCATATAACATGGCAAAGATTAAGAGCATGGACAGTCAGCAGATGCGGCAAAGCAGGTTACAGTAAATTAAAAAATTACTACAGGAAAAATGAGAATAGGGCGTGGAATTTTGAAACCAAAGATGGTTACAAACTTTTAACCTATGCCGATACACCCATCATCCGCCATGTAACCGTAAGACCTGAAGCATCACCCTATGACGGAAACTGGACGTACTGGAGTAAAAGAAAAGGTACATCTTTCGATGTACCCAACAAAGTAGCATTTCTACTTAAAAAACAAAAAGGTAAGTGTACCTTCTGTGGGCAATATTTTACCTCAGAAGATATTGCAGAAATCGACCATATCATTCCTATGTCTTCAGGCGGAAAGAATGACTATAAAAACCTGCAATTGCTACACCGCCATTGTCACGATACTAAAACGGCAACTGATGGGTCTTACAACTCAAAAGAAACCGGATGCTCTGATGATAGCAGACAATTAGACTAGGAGCCGTGTGCGGTGAAAATCGCAAGCACGGTTTTGAATGGGAGTCGGGGGTTGTAAAGCCCCCCTCGACCCCTAATAAATCAAAGTCATAAAACACAGGTTGAAAAATGGAAATTAACATTGATAGTACAATCCCATCTGTGAAGTCTGAAAAACCTTTTCCGACCAGTCATGAACTCCAGCAGTTTATGGAATGGTTAAAA
>JBIPMC010000330.1:0-2654 GCA_044369345.1 Terrimicrobiaceae bacterium | reverse complement strand
CCGGTGATTTGGGCGACGGCGCAGGCGTTCAACACCGCAACGATGCGTTGGTGGTTAGCCTGGTCGTCGGGATCGATCGTGACGAGCGGCTCGCTTTTGTTGGCGTCGGCGGATTCCTTGAAACGCTTGAGCGTAGCGGTGAGTTGGTTGAGGACTTGGTTCTGGGGTTGCTCGAGCGGTTGGTCGTTCAGAGTAATGGTTCCGTCGGCTTGGATTTTGATGCGTTGCTCGTCGGGAATGTCCACGACCTCCTCCTGCGCGACCGTGCCGGGCAGGCCGATATTGACATCGCTCTCCTGTTTGGCCGGCTTCGCCGAGACCATGAAAAAGACTAAAAGCAGGAACACCATGTCGATCATGGGGCCCATCTGCATTTCGATGGTCTGGGTGTCTTTTCGGCGGAGTTGCATGGCGGGTCTTTAGTCCTGGAATGTTCCGAAGATGACATTTACCGCGCCGGCTTCGGCGGCGATGCGCATGAGTTCTTTGATCTGCTTGCCGGGGGTGTTTTTGTCTGCGCGGACATAGAGGCGGAGAGGCGGATTGACCTTGAATCGTTCCTGGAGGTGGGCGGCGAGTTCCTTTTTCGAAGCCGGAGTTTGGCCGATGTAATACGCGCCATGGCCATCGATCGAAATGATGTCGCGGTTTGAGAGGTCGTTGGGAATCGTGGCGTTCGCGGCGGTGGGGAGCTTGATATCCACCTTCACCTGATCCTTCGAAATCTTGGTGGTCACCATGAAAAAAATCAGCAGGAGGAAGGTCATGTCGATCATAGGGGCGAGTTGGAGCCCGATTTCGTCTTCCTGGCGTTTGGCGATTTTCATTGTTTCGAAGGATTGACCACAACCGAACGCCGGGGCAGGCGTGAGGTAGACCAACCGAAGGTTGGCCCCGAAGGGGCGAGCCTCGCGGGAGAGAGCAAGTCAAAGGACACAGAGAGCACGGAGGTGAGGACTATTCGGCGGGTTGCTCGTATTCGGCGGAGGAGCCCGTAAGTTTAATTTCGCCCGAGAGGAGGTCGAGCATGAAGGTCGCGCGCTTCTGGATGTTGGCGATGTTGATCTGAAGAAGGTTGCGGAAATAGAAATAGAGGAACATTGCAGGGATTCCAACGAAGAGGCCGCCGGCGGTGGTGATCATCGCCTCGCCGATGCCGCCCGCGAGGTCGGCGGGTTCGGATTTTCCGGCCGCGAGCATGTCAAAGGAGGCGATCATGCCGGTGACGGTGCCGAGCAGGCCGAGCATCGGGCCAATGGTGGCGAAAACATTGAGGTAGTTCACCCAGAGGTTGAGCTTGGTTTCCTCGTTGGCGAGGGTTTCGCTGGCGGCTTGCTCCATCGAGGCCTTGTTGGCGAGGTCGCGCTCGAAATTCACTTTCAGCAAGGCTGCGGCCATGGTGTTGGCGAAAACATTCGGCTGGCTGTGGCAGAGCGAGTAGGCGGAGGAGGCATCGCGGTCTTGCATGAAGTGGCCGATGGCTTCGAGTTGCGCCTTAGGCATCATTTTTTTGCCGTTGATTTGAAGGAAACAGTAGATGCCGACGGCGGTGGTGCCGATCGAGCAGAGGAGCAGCGGCCACATGAGTGCTCCACCCGCGTAGAAGGTGTCGAGAAGTGTTTTATCCTTCGGCTGCGGCGTGGCGGGTGCGGCATCCTGTGCCGACAACTGCGGGATAGTCACGAGAGCGATAGCCGCCAGGCAGGCGGTGGCAAGTTTGCGATCGGTGGTCATGTTTTTTTGGATTTTTTCTTTGATGTTTTATTCGATGCGGGTTCGGGAGTTGGTTCGGGTGTGGGATCAGGAGATTTTGTCATGCCCTCTTGGAGTTCCTTTCGGGCCTCCGCCTCGAAGTCGCTGGCGAGTTCCTCAGGTTTCAGGGAGGCGAGGTATTGCTTGGCTGGGGTGGCCTCGGGGCTGTCGGGATAGAGAGTCACGATGTCGCGGGCGGTTTCGATAGCGAGGTTGGTTTGGTTCGAAAGCCGGTAGATGCCCGCCGCCCCCCAGAGGCCGCAGGCGGAGCGCTCGGCGTCCGACCCGAAAAAAAGCGCGGGGTAGAGGTAAAGTTCCAGCACGCGGTTGTAGAGGCGGTGGCGCTCCTCGATGACATTCGAGTCCATTTCCCAGCGGGGATTTTCCTCGAGGAAATTGCGGAGATCCTTCTCGGCGGCCTGGGCCATGATGTTTTTCGCCTCGATAAGGATTTCGTGATCCTCGCTTTGCTCGGCAAGTTTTTGGGCCTGCTCAACAGCCTCCTCGGCGCGGCCGAGGGCGAGCATGGCGCGGAGTCTGCCCTGCTTGGCGCGAGCTTTGTCCTCGTCTCTCCAGGATTTCGCCTCGATACGGTTGAAAAGCTCCAGAGCCTGCGTGGCTTTGGTGGGATCCTTCGATTTCACCCACATATTGCCCAGCACGCAGCCGATCGCACCCGCCGGGGAGCGCGGAAAGGAAAGCCATGCCTCCTGTCGCTTCCAATCCAGTTCCACTTCGAGGGCTCTGGCGGGATCGACCGTTCGGAGCCGTTCCTCACGGGCGGGGTCGGGGTTGAACTCGATGGACTCCACATCCGCGCGGGGAATGCCAACCGTGGCGGATGCTGCTCCCGGAATCGAGGCGGCTGGGCGTGACAGGGGCACGCGCAGCCGGATCGTGGC
>JBIPMC010000328.1:0-2657 GCA_044369345.1 Terrimicrobiaceae bacterium | reverse complement strand
TTCAACGGAATATATTTTGCAGGCAAGAAATGCCCATGAATGCATTCGTATTCACCGAAATCTTGAGATACATTAAAAGCAGCATCGGCGAGAGCTTTCTGATTCCGAATTTCGATAGGAGTATTGATTGGCAAATCACCATAGTCCAATAATAATCGCGACTCAAATTTCCTTTCAAGTAGCACTTTAAAAGATGAACCCGCAGTCTTTGGAAGATGAACGGAAACTATCATTTTATACTAAATTTAGATGTAATACTGTTGGTGAATAATTCCAAAAACATTGGAGTGCCCCCAAAATGTGATTCAATATTTCTGAGAGGATTTGTTGGCGTTTCGGGTAGGTTTGGCTGTCTTGCGGAGCGCAGCAAGGCAGCGTGCCGCAAACTCCCCCATGGTCATTCCCCTCCAGTTAGGAATGCGGTCTATGGTTGTAGTATTTCTCGCGATGTTCTGCGGCAATGCCTCTCATAACTTTTGGGTCAGTTTTCGGGGAGCACTCCAAATTCTTGGATTGCAGATTCTTCATTCCAGTTCGAATCAACTCTTATGTTGAAATGCAAAAAAAACCGAGAAGCATTGAGCTATTATTCGCTCGTGCTTCCCGGTTGGTTAGGTAAGTCGTTTATGACTTAAATTATTTTACATCCGGAGTGTTTTGTCCAGTGACAGGGTTGGTCTGGATAAACGGATTCGACTTGGCTTGGGAGATCGTGATCCTCGGGAAGGTCTTTTTGGCACCCGTGACAGAGTTACCAGACTTTTCGAGACCAGCAGTGACTTTGACGCTCTTCAGACCCTTTAAAGGGAAGGACTTGGACGCTCCGGGAGCGATCTTTTTGATGGTATTACCAACTTTGTAGAAATAGGGTACATTTCCTTCGTTGGTGACCTTGATAGAATTCGCAGCGTATGTCGCCGAAGAGGCGGCAAGCACCACTGCAGTAACAAGCAGAATGGTTTTTTTGATCATATGATTTGGTTTTTTAGTTAACTAAGCCCTCCACAACCCTCGAGAGTATGAGTCGAGCAGTTTACATGATAATTTTACCCACTGTGCTGTCAATACTTTTTTTGGGAGTTTTTTGCGTGGCGGAGATCATCCCGTAATCGACGGAGTTCATCATCCCGGAAGGTTGAAATTATTCGGCAAATATCGCTGAAACAGAGGGGTCAGAAAACTTGGAGGCAAAAGCCTTGGCCGAGTCCGGGCTTCTCAGTTTCCACTGCCGAGCCACTTCCCGTGCGGTCCTGCTGCGGGACTCCGGCGCGGTGATTGCCAGCGCCCATTCCATGGCCATCTCTGGATCTTCGCGCACTAGCGACAAAGCCAAACGCCCTGCAGCTCCGTCGATCTGCGGTCCCCGTGGCTTCGAGGACAGCCAGGCCGCGGCCGTCTCCGCATCGACCTCGCTCCAGACCTCCACGAGTGCGCTGTTGGCAGAAGCTTGCAGAGCGGTTGGAACGGCGCGGATCTGGCGTGCGGCCTCTGCGGGATCAACGCGGGCGATGCCGCGAACACCGGATTGAACTGCCAGATCCTTGGCCTCATCGAATCCATTAGCTCCACGGATTCCCCATTCCAAAACACTGTTAGGATCCTCGCCGGCCCAAGAGTTGACGAGACTGGTCAATGCGGCGCTTCGATCACCGCCTGTCAAGCGGGCGGCCTCCGTAAGCGCTCCGGAGGGATCGGTGCGACCCCACTCGGAGTAAAAACCATCCAAGGCCTCGAGGCGCGCGCTGCCTTTGGGCAGGCCTCCGATCCAGGACGCGATCTCCTTTTTCGGAGCGGAGGAGTTTGCCATGGCGCTCGCAACTTCCGCCGTGGCGGAATCCAGGGCCGGCCCGGGCGGAATTTGCGACAAGGCGAGAGCAGCGGCCGAGGGATCTTTGTCAGCCCAGTTTTCAAAGAGATCGGAGATCGCCCCTTGATACGCCATGCCGGAAGGCATCTGCGCAAGCACAGCCTCGAAAACCTTCTGGCTGTCGGCTTGTGGAGAGGCGCTGAGGAATGCCAAAAGATCCGAGCGAACGGCCGGATCGGCGCTATTCATTGCATGATTCAAGGCTCCGTCGGGATCAGCAGAGACCCAGGACTCGGCGGTGGCCGCAAGGGCATTGGCACGAATGGAGGGGTCTTCAATCATTTGGAGAGCATTCACGGCCGCGGAGGGGTCGCTCTCGGCTTCTTTGGCGATGACCTTGGCCACGATCAATTTTCGAAGGTCTGAATCCGTAACGCTATCCACCAGCGCCAAAGTCCGCTCAATGTTCCCGGAGGGGAGGCCCGTAGCAATCCAGCGCAGGGCTTGATCGCGTTCCTCGCCGTTTGGCAAGGATTCCGCGAAGCGAAGGGCCTCGGAGGGATTCCGCTCGGCTAATTCTCCGAGTGAAAGCATGAGGGCCATGTCGCGTTCGGCACCTTCAGGCATGTCCAATGCTGATTTAGCCAGCTCCTGGGGATTGCCGCCACGAAGGCGTGGAAGGAGATTTTCGAGGGCTGCGACAACCTCGCGGTGGCTGCGAGCTTCGCCCAAAACAGCAAGGGCCTTGCTGGTCTCCGACACTATCGCAGCAGGAGCCACCAGCGGAATCGGCGCGGTCGTTGGCGCAGCATTCCACTTCGTTTTTCCATCCGTTTTGGGCAAATGAGGC
>JBIPMC010000329.1:0-2657 GCA_044369345.1 Terrimicrobiaceae bacterium | reverse complement strand
CCCGTTCCGGCTATCAATCCGTCACCACCTCGAGCCCCGACGAAGCCCTGCGCTACGCGCTCGACCGGAAGTTTGCCTTGGTGATCGCTGACCACAATATGCCCGACATGATGGGTGCGGATTTGTTGCACCGGTTCGCACAAATCCAACCCTCGGCATCTCGCATTCTCATCACCGGTATCAAGTCGCTTGATATCGTCACGGCGGCCGTGAACAGCGGCGAGATTTTCCGCTTTGTCACGAAGCCCTGGATTTCCGCCGAGTTGATGGCGACGCTCCACAATGCCGTTCAGCGTTACGAACTCATCGAAACAAACCGTTCGCTGGAACGGACCACGATGGAGCTGAATCAAAAACTCTCCGAAGTCAACTCGCGGTTGGAAAAACAGCTCCGCGAACTCGAGGCCGGCAAGCGCGAACTCGACTTCTCGCACGATGCCTTGAAAACGAATTTCAGCCGCTCGCTGGAACTCTGCCAACGCATTCTCAGCACCTTCAACCCGCTCCTCGGAGAGCAGGCGAAGGCGGCGTTGAAAATCGCGCAGATCATGGCGGAGACCCATTATTTCGACGAGGAGCAGAAGCATGTGCTCGAGGTCAGCGCCCGGCTTTACGATATCGGCCTCACGGCTATTCCGCCCGGCTACATGATGGCGGTGCAGAACAATCTCGAGGATACGCCGCCGGAGCTGAAAACCGTTTTCCAAAACCACACGATCTACGGCCAAACCCTCGCGTCGTTTGTCGATCTTCTCAAGCCGGTCGCCGATACGATCCGTGCCCACCACGAACGCTTTGACGGGGGAGGATTTCCTGATGGCCTCGCCGGTGAGATGATTCCGTGGCCCGCCCGGTGTCTGGCGATCATTGTTTATTATGTGACCTGCGGACTGCCGCACGAGCAGGCGGTCGACAGGATTCTAGAGCAGTCCGGCACGGTATTCGATCCCGATGCCACCCGACTCTTCCTCCTTTGCACTCAAGAGTGTTCGTTGCCCAGGTTGGTGCGCGAGGTCATGGTCGATGAACTCGATGTGGGCATGCAGCTCGCAAGCGGAATCTACAGTCCAACCGGGGTTTTGCTCGTTGCTGAGGATTACCACCTCGATGAAAATGCGATCAAAAAAATCCGAAACTACAACTCGAGTTCCTCGATCCTGAGGCAATTGCTTGTTTACTGTTAAGCCTATTCAGTCGCTCAGCAAGGTTCCCGTGCGCGAAATAAGTTCGCCCACGGCGAAGGGTTTTTTCAGGAACGAGTGCCCTGACTTCTGTGCGATGGCTTGCTGATCGGGGTAGCCGGAAGCAAGGAGCACAGCGGCTCTTGGGAGTTTTTTGGAAATGATGTACGCCAATTCGAGCCCCCCCAGGCGAGGCATCACCATGTCGGCAATGAGGAGGTCTGGGGCGAAGGTGCGGTCTCTCTCGAAAAGAGCCAAAGCCTCCTCGCCGTTTGAGGCCTCGTGGATTTTGTGGCCGAGTCGGGCGAGAACGGTTTTGGCGAATTGGCGCATCGAGGAGTCATCCTCGACCAAGAGGATTTCGGCGGCTTTTGAGCCGCGAATCGGCTTGGCTTCGTGGATCTTAGGAGTCGTCGTTTCCGAAGCGCTCGGGAAGTAGATGTTGATCCGTGCAGGGGGATGATGCGCGCAGTGGACGAAAAGCAGCCCCTCGTTTTGCTCGATCACGGTCCTCGCTGCCGCAATGCTTCTGCTTTTATCGAGGTTGCGAGGGTGAATTTTATCCGACGGCGTCAAGAGATTCAAAGAAACTCGCACATAGCTTCCTGCCGGGAGGACATGCTCCCCGAAGATCGTCGCCTTGTCATGGGCTTCATTCGCGGAGGCGATCAACACATCGCCGCCGTCGGGCATGGCCTCACGGCAGGCGACAGCAAGGTTGATGAAGAGCTGCTCGATCTGGCTCCGATCGGCCTGCACGGTCCAAATACCCTCGGCGGGTTCGATTTTCAGGGTGATGCGTTCGCCGAGAAGCCGATCGAGCATTTTCACCAACTCATGGAGGAGTTCTGTGAGTTGAAGTGTTCCTTTGCGCGTGGCGAGTGGCTTGGTGAAAGCGAGGAGTTGGTTTGTGAGCGAGGAGGCCCGGAGTGCCGCTTTTTCGATTTCGTGTAGAAAGCCGAGTTGGTCGGCATTTTCCGGCGCTTCCTCCATGAGGATTTGCGCGTAGCCGATCACCACCGAAAGCATGTTGTTGAAATCGTGGGCGACGCCTCCTGTGAGTTGGCTGAATGCCTCGACGCGCTGGGATTTTCGGACTCGTGATTCCAGATCCCGCAATTGAGTGACATCGGCAATCGTCGAGGACAGTACGGGATGCGCACCCTGGGAGGGATTGATGAAGTATCCGCGCTCTAGGAGGAGTGTTTGTTTGTCGCCCCGCTTGCGGATGCGATATTCGATCTCGAACGGGCCTCCTTCAGTGATCACTCGCTGGATGGCCTTGCGATAATCGGCGCGGTCGTCGGGGTGGATCAACATCACCCATTTCTCGAAACTACCGAGAAGTTCGTGCGGGAAAATTCCGAGGATCGACTCGGCGGCTCCGCAATAAAGAGCCTCGTCGGCGGCGGTGTCCCACTCGCGCAAAATCAGGCCGGAAGCCTCCACTGCGCCTTCCATGCGAAGGCGGGACTG
>JBIPMC010000363.1:0-2666 GCA_044369345.1 Terrimicrobiaceae bacterium | reverse complement strand
GCAGAACGCTGCTCAAGTGCTCGTGTTTTTCGAGCTGGAAAACGGTAAGACCAAGCTGACTCAATCAATAGCCGCCGTAAATGGCTATTTCCGGTCTTGGTGATTCCGCCACGATTTCGACTGCCTCCACTGGAGTGTTCACTAGGAACCAATCCGAGATAAGCCATCAGTTGAGGAGCACTATCAAATCGTTTGATGTCACCAAGTTCAGCAATGATGCTCAGAGCTGTTACCTGTTGAACGCCCCGCAATGCCATCAGACTCGTAACGACATCTTTGAATATGGGGTGTTTTGACATCTCTGTCAGTTGACGATCCACTGAATCAATTCGATGACTCATGGACTCCATGGCATTCAAGTATTCTTGGAATACGATCTGCTGACTCGGGCTACCAAATTTCTGCTCGGCTAACCAGCCAAAGTGAGCCTTTGTCCAAGGGCTCTTTCCTGGATAGCGACGACCGTGTCTCAGCAGGAATGCGAGCACCAGTTGTTTGGTTTTTTTCTCCAAATTTCTGAGATCCACCCGGGCTCGAGTGAGGTCCCTCAAAGCTTCCTGTTCATCATCAGGAACCCATGATCCGGTTAGTTCGCCCGATCGTAGAAGTCTGGCGAGCATGAGGCTATCGCGACGGTCAGTTTTGACACGATCTCCCGCCTTGCGTGGAATCAGTGAAGTTGCTGCGACGAGGCAGTCCCAGCCCAAATCAAGTAACTGTCGATGAATACCAAAGCCACAGGGGCCTGACTCATAACAGAAGAATAAACCACCTGTAGCAGGCTTAATTTTTTCGCAAAGTTTGCGAATCGCCTCGGGGGTATTCCTGATCTCTCCGAAATAACGGACCTCACCACCGGATGCCTCAGCTATGGCAACGGCGATCGTTTCCTTGTGAACGTCGAGACCAATGTATTTGCTACCATCATTCATGACCTGTCCCCTTAGTTGTGGCTCTGAGCCCTTGGTTTTTGCGAACCTCAAGCTTAACCCACGCTAGCTGAGGTTCGGCAGGTCATCCATATCGTCTATCCGACCCAGGATCAGAAGCGCCTTTTTGCCCGAACGGAGGGCGCCTGCCGGTTTGTCTATAACCGATCGCTCGAACACATCAAAGCCTCCTATGAAGCCAAGAAGGCCGGATTCGTCGAACGCGCGGATACCCCGATTGATTTCAGTCGTGTGGTGACGCAATGGAAGAAACAACCCGAAACCGCCTGGCTCTCTGAAGTCCCTTCAGGGCCATTGGGGGCTACCCTTAGAGCGCAGGATGAAGCCTTTAAGCGCTTCTTCAAGGGTGTTGCCCGCCACCCCAAGCCGCATAGAAGACGAATGGCGTGCTCCATCCAGTCCTCCCTCGATCCAAGACACAAGGACAAGGCGGCAGCCTGGGCAGATCAGAAGATTCTCTTCCCAGGATTTGGCATTATCAAGGTGGCTCAGCCTGAAAGAATACCCATGGAGCAGCCCAAGATGCTGACGCTCTCAAGGGACAGCTGCGGTCGCTACTTCATCGCCTTCCAGGTGAGTGTCACGCTGGAATCGATGCCGGCTTCTGTCAATGATCGTATCGTGGGCGTAGATCTGGGCGTGAAGACGCTTGCGGTCTTTTCGACCGGCGAATCCCGACAGGTCCATCAGGCGGAGAGGAAACGCCGCAGACGATTGAAGCACCTTCAACGCTGCCTGAGTCGCAAGGTCGGCTCCCGAAAGGGGGAAAAGAAATCGTGGCGCTGGATTCGGCAACGGCAACAGATCAATCGTCTGGAATGCCGAATCAGTGACGGAAGGCGAGATACCCAACACAAGCTCACGACCCACCTGGCCAAAAACTACGGTGTCATCTGCCTCGAAGACCTCCATGTCAAAGGGATGATGACCTCGGCCAAAGGCACTCCGGAGGCTCCGGGTTCAAATGTGGCCCAGAAGGCAGGTCTCAACCGGGGCCTATCGAACGCGGGCTTTGGTGAGATTCGACGTCAGATCGAATACAAAAGCGTTTCTATGGGAGGTATCGTCCTTTTTGCGGATCGATTCGCCCCGACCAGCCGCACATGTTCTGCGTGCGCGAGTTACCAGAAGGAATTCAGTCTCAAGATCAGAAAATGGATTTGCCCCACCTGCGGTGCGGTCCATGATCGAGATGAGAATGCAGCGAAGAACATCGCTGCATTCGCTACGGGGTCCTACCCCGGAAGCTACGGCGGGGAAACGCCGGATGTTATGCGCGTGGAGGGCCAAATCCACCCGACCCCGAAGGGAGCAATTCCGAGGATCTGTCAGGGGCCCGATGAAGCGCGAACCGAGAGCCTAAAATCGTCCAAGATCATGCCAACTAAGGCATGGAAGCCGAGGGCGGAATGATAGGCGCGGATTCCAAAGAGAGTTTCTGAGCCGAAGATCGACTCTCAGGGTGGGTTATTTTTCAGTGCAAATCACCATGGTCAAAGCTCTCCGCAAATCAACAATCGGGTTAGGGGTTGACGCAGATCGGGGGTTCGAATCCAACGTGAGCGTTGAGCTAATAAGGATTTATCAGCTCGACTAAGTGATGCATGTAATAAGCTCTTGCTGACGTGGTCAAGGAGACATTAACGCGTCGTGCATGGACGCATGCTCAATTCTCCATCACGGTTTTCATGAGGCTCACTCCTTGAGCTTACGATT
>JBIPMC010000327.1:0-2666 GCA_044369345.1 Terrimicrobiaceae bacterium | reverse complement strand
GTTCGGCGGCGTGGTCTGCGGCGGCGATCATGGCGCTTGGGGCTCGAGGATTTCAAGGGCGCGGGTGAGAGCGGATTCGGGGTGGGAGATCGTTGTCAAATCGAGTGTGGAAAAATTAAATTGCGTGCGGCACCAGGTCAATTGGCGCTTTGCGTAGCGTTTCGTGGCGGTAGCGATCGCCTCGCGGCAGGCGTCGATGGAGGTTTTGCCGGCTAGGAATTCCTCGATCTCGCGAAAGCCGATCGCGCGTCGGGCGCCTTCTCCCGCACGGTTGGCTTGGCGCACTTCCTCGATGGCACCGCTGGCGAGCATTTGGGCGACATTCGCCTCGAGGCGTGCCCGCAAATCGTCGCGCTGGCGCGTAAGGACAAGTCCTCGAAATTCCTTCGACTCCTGACTCCAAGCGCCGCGCGAGTGGGCCAGCGGGCGTTGGGTTTGGAGGATGATTTCCAAGGCTCGGCGAACACGGACGGGGTTTTTCAGGTCGATTTGTCCCAAAGCCTCTGGGTCCGCTTTTGCCAATTCCTCGGTCGCGGCTTCGAGCGTCAGCGACGAAATCCTCTCTCGGAGGGCGGGATCTACGGGCGGCATCTCGGAGAGTCCGTGCGTAAGGGCTTTTAGATAGAGCCCGGTGCCGCCGACGAGGATGGGCAATCTGCCGCGTGAGGCGATGTCGGCCATCCGTTCGCGGGCGGCTTGAACGAAGCGAGCGGCGTTGAAATTTTCGCCCAGGTCGAGAAAGCCGATGAGGTGGTGGGGAACGGCGGCGAGTTGTTCGAGGGTGGCTTGGGCAGTGAGCACCGGCAGACCGGCGTAAATTTGAAAGGCGTCGGCTCCGAGGATTTCGCCATCGAGGCGCTTCGCGAGAGCCACGGCGAGGGAGGATTTGCCGACACCGGTCGGCCCCGTCACGATGACCGGACGGGGCCTTTTGGAGTTTGAATTTTGGTTATTCAGCGGAAGCGGCGCGCTCGGCGGGAGCGGATTCCTGCTGGCGCTCGGAGCGGCGCTCCTCCACGGCCTTGGCTCCGCTGACCACGAGTTTGCGGCCCATGAACTCCTTGTCGTGGAGCTCGGAAACGGCGCGCTTGGCCTCGTCGATCGACTGCATTTGGATGAAGGCAAAGCCTTTTGAGCGCATCGTGTGGCGGTTCACGACGATTTCGACATTCTGAACGCTGCCAACTCCGTTGAAGAGCTCGAAGAGATCGCTCTCGGCGGCGTCGAACGACAAGTTGCCCACATAGAGGCGAGGCGAGGTGACCTCGACGACTTCCGGAGAACGCATGCCGGTCGGGCGCTCGGAGCGACTGTTCCGCTCGCGCGGGGCGCGCTCGCTGGAGCCGTTTTCGGAAGAGCGGGGACCACGCTCGCGTTCAGTACGGGCGGGAAGCTCGGGCTCGGGTTGTTTGCCGGTGAAGAAGCCAATGATTTTCGAGAGCAGGGAAGCCTCTTTTTTGACGGGTTTTTCTTGTTGCTGTGCGGGGCGTGGCGTGCGGTGTCCGCGATCTTGACGGCGCCCTCCGCCGCGTCGCGAGGAGCGGCGTGATCCGCTCGGTGTGTATTCTGATGACATGTTTGTGTGTAACTTGCGTTGCGTTGGCGGCCGGTGCGGACGGGGAGTGCTCCCCGCAAAAACGGCAAGGCCGCGTGTTGAGCCGCAGGCGATGCGTATCCCCTTGAGAATGCGTGCTGAAAACACGCCGCAAGGAACATGAATAACGCGATGAATTCAGTCCAATGACCGATCAAAACTGGGTCGCTGGAGCTGTATTGCATAAACGAAAACGCCTGAGACACGGGAAAAATCCCACACATCCTAGACAAACTCAAGGAGCAAATTTTGGTTCGCTCGGAGCGCAAACGCCGCTTGCGTTCGGTCGGAGTGAACTCCACTCTACAATCACATTTCTCGACCTCGCATGAAACAAGCACTCATCACCGGCATCACCGGGCAAGATGGCAGTTACCTCGCCGACCTCCTGCTTCACAAAGGCTACGAAGTCCACGGAATCATTCGCCGCGCGAGCACTTTCAACACGGCCCGCATTGATCACATTTACACTGATCCGCACTTCGACAGCACCCGGCTTTTCCTCCACTACGGGGATCTTGCCGACTCGGTGAATCTTGTAAAACTCATCTACGATCTCAAGCCTGACGAGGTTTATCATCTCGGTGCGCAAAGCCATGTGCGAGTGAGTTTCGACATCCCCGAATATACCGGCGATGTTACCGGTATCGGCACCACTCGAATCCTCGAAGCGTTGCGCGAAACTGGGTCGGATGCCCGTTTTTATCAGGCCTCCAGCTCCGAAATGTTCGGCAAGGTTCAGGAGGTTCCCCAAACCGAAAAAACCCCCTTCTGGCCTCGCAGTCCTTACGGTGCGGCAAAAATGTATGCTTACTGGATCACGGTGAACTACCGAGAAGGCTATGGTATGCACGCCTCGAACGGCATTCTTTTCAACCACGAATCTCCACGCCGAGGTGAGACCTTCGTTACCCGCAAAATCTCCCGCGCCGTCGCCGCCATCAAGCTTGGCCGACAGGAACACCTCTACCTCGGCAATCTCGATGCCAAGCGCGATTGGGGTTACGCCCCCGAATATGTCGAAGCCATGTGGCTTATGCTCCAGCAGGACAAACCGGACGACTATGTCGTA
>JBIPMC010000326.1:0-2669 GCA_044369345.1 Terrimicrobiaceae bacterium | reverse complement strand
CGCCAACGACCTTGCGCTCGCCTCGTATTTTGAGACGGCCGCCAAGTGGGCTAAGAAACCCAAAAATGTCGCAAACTGGATTCTTAACGACCTCCAGAGCGCCCTCGGCGCAGCCTCGCTCGCCATCACCGACTGCCCCGTACCGCCACACGCGCTAGACGAGCTCGTGAACCTCATCGACTCTGGCGCGATCAATTCCAAGCAGGGCAAGGAGGTCTTCGCCGAAATGTTCGGCACTGGCAAAGCCGCCGCCGTCATCGTCGAGGAGAAGGGCTTGAAGCAGGAAAGTGACACCGGTGCGATCGAGGCCTTCGTGGACCAAGTCATCGCCGCGAACCCCGGCCCTGTGACGGATTTCAAGGCCGGCAAAGGTTCGGCGCTGAATTTCCTCAAAGGCCAGGTGATGAAACTCTCCAAGGGGAAAGCCAACCCCGCGCTCGCCGGCGAGATTTTGGAGAAGAAACTCCAGTGACCTCCTCGCCCGGCGGTTGCTGAATGCTCGAGCAATGGAGCGAGTGGATGCGCCAGTCAATGGCGTGGATCGAGCAGACCGGACCGCTCGGCTGGGTTTGGTTCATTGTGCTCTACACCCTCTCCTGCGTGCTGTTTCTACCCGGCTCGGTGCTGAGTGTCGGCGCAGGGGCGGTTTACGGATTTTGGGGAGGCACGGCACTCGTCTCGCTCGCCTCGGTGGCCGGCGCGCTGGCAAATTTCGTCTCCGCCCGTTTTCTCCTACGCGGCCTGATGGAGAGCCGTTTTGCCAGAAGCAAAAAATTTCAAGCCCTCAACCATGTCGCGGTGAAAGATGCCTGGCGGATGGTGATTCTCACGCGCATTTCGCCAATCCTTCCTCATAGTCTGGTAAGCTGCGCATTTGGGCTTTCGCGCATTCGTTCGTGGCGTTTTCTCCTTGCCTCGTGGATAGGTTTTTTTCCGATCAGCGCGGCTTATGCCTACAGCGGTTCCGTTGTTGGAAAAGCCACGAAAGCGGGCTTGCACCAAGGCCCGTGGTCGTGGGCCCTGTATGCTTTCGAGATTGCAGCCACCATAGCTGTGACTTGGTGGCTCACCCGAGCCGCGCACCGCACGCTGAAATCCGTCGCCCCAGAAGTCGTTGAGGTGGAAAACGAGTTTCTCCGCGAGGGGTCATCTCCAACGAAGGGGGGGTCAAATTGAGTTTTGTCCGGAGCGGGCTTAAAATGCGCCAGTGCTTCAAGAATACCTCCCTGATAGCAAGACGAAACCCGGCCTACTTGGAAATTCCGTTGCGAGCTTTTCCGAGCGCCTCGCCTGTATTCATGAGCATCTCCGACGCAAGTTTCCGAGCATAGAGCGCATCAGCCTCGCCCTCTACGATCCCAAAGAAGACCTCCTGAAGACTTTTGTGCACAGCTCGGAGAAGGACAACACACTGTCTGCCTACCAGCGCAAGCTCTCCACCATTCCCAGCCTGCTCGCCCTGAAGGAGGAAAGACGCGAGCGCGTCATCGACGACATCCCCCAAACTCTCCCTGCGGACTCCGCGCCCTCACTCCAAATCAAGCAAATGGGGTATCGCTCCTCCTACACCCTGCCGGTATTCTACCGCGACGCGTTCGAGGGGTTTCTTTTTCTGGATTCCCAAGAAAAAGGCACCTTCACGCCGGAAGTGCGTAGCGGGCTGGAGGTCTACATCAGCTTGATTATGGTTCTCTTCAGCCGCGAGATGTCGAGCTTCCGCGCGATGCTCGGCTCCGTGCAGTTGGCCCGCGAATTCACCGACCTGCGCGATGAGGAGACCGGCGGGCACCTAGACCGAATGTCGCGCTTTTGCCGCCTGATCGCTCGCACCCTGGCGACCAGCCACCAATTGAGCGACGAGTTCATAGAGCAACTTTTCTTGTTCGCGCCCCTGCATGACATCGGCAAGGTGGGCATCCCGGATGCCGTGCTGCGCAAGCCCGGAAAACTCACTCCGGAAGAGCGCCTGACCATTGAGAGGCATGTGGAGCTCGGCACGCGCATGATCGAGCGCATGATCCAAGACTTCAATCTCGACCATCTCGCCGGCATCGACATCCTTCACAACTTGGTGGCCTACCACCACAACTATCTGGACGGCACAGGATACCCCCACAGGGAGAAAGGCACCCCCATACCTCTCGAGGCCCGCATCGTTACGGTGGCCGACATTTTCGACGCATTGACCAGCAAGCGCGTTTACAAGAACGCTTGGAGTGTGGAGGATGCTATAAATAAACTCCAACGCATGGCCGCCGAGGGGAAGCTCGATTGTTCTTGCGTCGATGCCTTGAAAAAGAATCTGCCGGAGGCGGTGAAAATCATACAGCGCTTCCGATAAAAAGACCGCCCGGCGCATCAATGATCACCAAAATTCTAGACCTGCTGCCCGCAATCGTTCGTCATACACTCACTGCCATTCGCCCGCAGAGCCGCCCCCTTCAGAAACGCCTTGAGTGGCAGAGCGAGTTTTTATTCCTCCCACAGAAACGCCCATTCCTGCCCGCGTCACTGGCAAACAATTTGATTATGAATTTTGCCTGATCGGCTTCTCTAGCAGCCTGTCGGACTTAGGCGTGAACATGGCCTAATTCCTGCTATGCAGATTGATATGGCAAGATTTGTCTCTATCGACCGCGACACCCCGATGCTTCTTCCTCCCGACCTGC
>JBIPMC010000325.1:0-2671 GCA_044369345.1 Terrimicrobiaceae bacterium | reverse complement strand
TGACGACTTGGGCGGAGTTGCCGACAAAGATGCCATCCACTGGGTTAATGTACCTGTTTTCGTCAGGGGCGATGCGGCCTTGGCGGGCTTTGAAGGCGGCAAGAAATGCTCCGTTCAAGTCGCGCGAGACGGAGACGAATGCGGAGGAGCGCCAGCGGGGCAGCTCCCCGGCATCGCTATCGTCTTCTCGCTCGCGAACGCCGGGCGGCTTGCCGGAGAAGGTCCAGTATAGAAAATCGGCGATGCTCTTGCTGGTGCGGGCCACCTTGGTGATCGTACCGGTCTGGGTGTCGGCGACAAAGATGCCTTGGTTCACGGGAACCTGAACAGGGAAGTTGTCACCGAAAAAAATGTGGCAATAGGCAATGAGAGCGGCGTTGCCGTCGGCCGGGCAATCCAGCCAAAGCGTCTTGGTTTCATTACCCCAAGCAGCCCAGAAAGCGACATACCGCCCATCGAAGGAGAGGTCTTCGCCGAAGCGGTTGAAGGTGTGGCCTGGTTCCCCGGGCACGGGATCGCCGATTCCAGCCACTGGGGTGAGCGCTGGCGAGGGTCTGAGAGGGGCGAGGTAGATGCCGCCTTGCGAGGGGGTTCTCTCATTGTCGAGACCCACAAAGACCATGCGCGAGCCCGAGGCGCTGGGCGGTGCGGTGGAGCCGAAAGGCAGGGCCAATTGGCCCTTGGGGGGATTCGGCACCATGGTGGAGGTGTTGGCGATGAGCTGCACAGGCGCCAGACCGCCTTGCCCGATGGTGTCTCGGTAAAAAACGCCGTTTTTAACGGCACTATCCTCGGTGTAGTTTGCTTTGAAGACAATCACATCGCCATCAGTAACGGCGGGTGATCCGGGGAACACATCGAAGCGTGTGCCCTCGACCGCACCTGGAACCTGCCAATAGGGAAAATAGTTCACACCAGCGGTGGCTCCATCGCCGCCCGGAACGGCCCCAAGGAGGTTGACCCCGGTTTTGAGCGCGCGCCCCGGATTTTGTAAAATAAAGATGCCGTTGGTGCCGACGCGGGTCTCCGCCTCGCCGCTGGAATAATTCCAGACCGGCTTGGAATTTCCGCGCGTGGCCACGCTTCCCGCTGTTTCCGAGATTCTTGGAATGGAAGGAAACTCATCGAATCTGGCCCGGGTGTTATTCGGTGCTGGAACCTCGGAGTTGCGATCGGCGAGCTTTTGGATCGATCCGCCGCCGGTTCCCATATTCTTAAGGTAGATGCCACTCATTACCTCCGGTCCATTGATTCTGGCGCGAAAAGCCAGATAGCCGGATTTGTTGATCGAGGGCGGGTAGTAGCTGTTGAAAAGTTTGCCGTCCATGCCGGGCACGGTGTCGCGGGTGTTCACGACCGTTCGCCACGAGAAGGATTCCGGGATGGGGGCCGGAGTTTCGGCGTTGGCATGATCGCCGGTTGCGAGAAGCGTGGAAGCAATCGCCCCGGCGAGCAGCGTCTTGGTTCTCCCCGCGATCGCGGGATAGAGTAGTGGATTTGGTGCTATTTTCATAGTGCTTGGCAGATGCCGAGAGCACCATTCCGGCAGGGCAGCAGAGCCTCAATCGGGGGATTTACCCTAGCGGAGTGGGGAAATCTTTTTAAGGTTTCAGCGCAGAATCAGAGGTTTTTATAATCGCTCGAAAGAGAGGACTCTGTCTAAAAAGACTCTGTGATTAAAAAAAATTCCGGGGGATTTCCTCGCTTTTGCAGGTTGAATCTGTGGCTCGTGGCCGCTGTGCTTTGCGCAGGGATGGGTGGTTGCGAGCAGAAAAAAGAATCCCTGCCTGAAAAACCTGTCGGCCGAGAACAGGCGATGCCGCCCGTGTCACAGGGGGCTTCCCAAGTAACAGCTCCACAACAAGGGGATGGGTTGGCGGGCATTTCAAAGATGCTGAAGCGCGGGCAATTGTCGGATGACGCGCTTTTGGATTTGGAGGCAGAGATCGACGCGAATCCCAAGGCGGTGGCGGAGTGGGCGGCGACTCTGCCGCTGGGTTCGAACCGGGATACTTGCCTTGAATTGGTTTTTGGAAAGTGGGGGGCGGTCGATGCGTTGGCGGCGATTAATTTCGCTCGAAATCACTTAGCCGGGATGGATCGCACGGTTGCGGCGGCATTCATCGCGCAATCGATGGCGGCGGAATCTCTGGAATCGGCAATGGTGGCCCTTGCTCTCGTGACCGAGTCCGTGCCCCGTACTGTCGTGGTTCGCTCGGCTGTGGCTTCTGCATTCGAGACCAATCCGGATCGGGCCGCATCTTGGACTTTGGCTCAATCCTCCCCGGCCGAGCGTCAGGCCGCCTTGAAGTCACTCACCGAACTTTGGTCCCAACGCGATCCGCAAGCTTGCGCCTCATGGGTGGTGGCGATGCTCCAAGGGGGCGATAAAACACTGGCGGCTTCGGAGTTGATGGCGAGTTGGGGGCGCATTTCCCCTCGCGATGCGGCGCAGTGGCTTGAGTCTCAAAAATCAGGAATGGATTACAACGAGGTGGCACCAGTACTCGCGCAGAACTGGTCGCTTGTGGATCCGAAAGGGGCCGCTGATTGGGCTGCTCAAAATCAAGACCCGGAAATTCGTTTGAACCTGATGGAAGCCATTGTTTCGTGCTGGGTGCTCAACGAGGCGGCGAACTCCATTGATTGGGCTTCAGGGATTCAGGATGCG
>JBIPMC010000382.1:0-2678 GCA_044369345.1 Terrimicrobiaceae bacterium | reverse complement strand
ACATGCCAGTTCCCCTCGTCCATACGCAGACGCAACTTCTCCTTGTCGGCAATGGTGTACTTCTGACCGTTGATAGTCAGCACGGTTGTGCGCCTTGCACCATTCGCCCTGATGTTGAGCACATGGTCGATGAACTGATGTGTGGATACTGAGTTGTACCCATTAATGAATATCACCACCTCACCATCGTCCATGAATGTAATGACCGGAGTCTTGTACAAGACCAACTCTATGGATTCACCGAATATCACATTCCCACTCTTGCGTATGTGGTACGTATCAGCATCCCGTCGGTTGCCCAAGGGTCTGATTTCCTCCGCACGTCCGCGCAGGGGCTTGATTGAGTCGTATATCTTCAGTGCGTCGGCGTAGTTGTGAACCTTTGGCACTCTTTGTACTGTTGCGTATCCCATCACACACCTCCCATTGTTTTGTATGCTTTGATTTTCTTGAGCGTCGGATTAGAAGTCTTGAACCTTTCCTTCGCCAACTTCATGTTCTGTGCCACGATACTCTCGGCAACCCAGTTGCTGAATCTACCGCACCACCCTGTTACGTAGTATCTACCTAACATTTGTTAGCTCCTTCTGTTGTTTTCATGTACTGACGCAACTCTTCCCAGTTGTAAACGAACCGACCATGCTCGTCACGGAACCGCCACTCATCACAAGTGGCACACCCTGCCTCGTATGTACGGCATCGCTTGGCAAAGCACCCACGCAGGAAAGCAAAGCCTTCCTCCGTTACATACTTGGCCTTTGCCCTTTGGCGTATCTGTCGGACTTTCATTGGTCTAACTCCTTGGATTTAAATGGCACATTTACCTTACTCAACATGTTGCCCTCACAATCAAAGACAACCATATTGAAGAACCCCAGTTCTTGGCGTATGTGTACATAGCCGACGTCTTTTGTGACTTCGTGGTACTCGTCGTTGTACACATCAAACTTGACAACGACTGAATCGTCATTGAGTCTGTCTGTACGCAAGGCAATGCGTTCATAGCTTTTCAATTTCATTTGTTATTCCTCCACTTGTATGTCTTTGTTTACCAACGCTTGCATTTGTTCAAGCACCTTGTAGCTGTCGTGGTCGAGCACGAATGTGTATTCGTGGTACTTGCTTCTCTCCATGTACAACCAAGTCTCTCGGTCGTAGAGATACAGTCTTCCTGATTCCCCACGCACAAGCACGAACCCCTTCACTCTTCCATCTCAAAGTAGTCGTAGTCGGGCTGACCTGTCTCCACCTCAAGCAAGCTCATGGCTTCTGTGATACAGCAGTGCGTGTCTTCCAAGTACGATGCTTGGTACTCGGCAGGGTTCTTCAAGTAGTTGCGTAGGTCTAACTCCACTGCAACCAGCAACTTCATGGCTTTCTCGTAGTCGTGCTCGGTCATGGTTATTCCTCCTTGATTGGGTCGGTTGCGTCTAGCAGGGAATTGAGATACCCCGCCACTCGTTGCAGTTCTTCGTCACTCACATCCAGTTCATACCCGATGCGTTGTGTGGTTGCTTCGTCTTCCAAAGCAATCCGTGCAATCTCCTGAATCAAAATATCTAAGTCACTCATGTCCTCAACTCCTTTTGGTTAGTCTGCTTCAATGTTGTGGGTGCGCTAGTAGGTGTTACCAACTGATATGGGCCTTTGCCGTACTCTTGCACGATGCACCACGAACTGCGCTCAACTTCTGCACTATGCTCTCGGTCACGCTCACAGAACAAACAGAACGCTTGGTATCGGGCAGTTGGTACATCGTCACCGCAGTCAATACATATCTTCCAGTCAAAATCTAACATTTGTTATTCCCCCTTGGTTGTGTTGGTGTTGGTACGCTCAAGTTCTTGGGCGATGGTATTGAGTACCACATGAAGTGCAGTGGTAATGGCGGCAGGGTTGTCGGATGCCTTGGCGATGCCGTATGCGTAGTGGATTGCATCCTTGATGGATTCCTTGGTTGCGAACAATGGGCTGTACAAGCCCGATGCAAGGGTTTGGATTTCTTTGTTCATATCTGACCTTTCTGATTGAATCTAACAAATGTTATGTTTCGGACTTGCTGATTGGGTTTGTTTTGTTTTTCCCCAACCAGCTTATATTATACCACAAAATAGTAGTATTGTCAAGTTTTTCGGGCATGGCTCAGTTGTACAGGTTCTCAAAGTACTGGGAGAGAATTGTGGTGTCCTCAAAGTTGTTGGTGTCGGTTTGCAGTTGGTCAGCGTCATGGTCTTGAAACCACAGGTTGTCGCCTGTGATGTTGCAGAACACTTCGTATCCCCAACCGTTGCCGTGACTCTTGATGGTGTACTTGCCGCAGTCGGTGTCGAACTCGTTTGTAATCATGGTTTACCTTTCGTTGTTTGTAACAAATGTTATGCGTCTTCGCAGTTGAGAATGAACTTGTCATCGAGATATTCTTCAGTGATGTAGAAGTAAATATCAGGAGTCTCACAGTCGGGATACTCAAGCATGAATTCGTTTATTGCCCTTCTCTGAGCAATTCGAGCATTGATTTCGGTTGTGTACACACCGACTATGTCTAGCCAACCTTTGGTGTTTGTCAATATCCATACGTTATCCATCTTCTGACCTTTCTAACAAATGTTATATTTTCGGGGTTTGGCAGGGCTGTTTTCGTTTTTTCCCAACCAGCTTATATTATACCACAAAGTTAT
>JBIPMC010000324.1:0-2680 GCA_044369345.1 Terrimicrobiaceae bacterium | reverse complement strand
GTGACCCTCCGCGTGGTGGTTTCGGGCCAAGGCAATTTCGAAGCGATGGACGCGCCAGTGCTCACCGGCGACGAGAATTGGCGCACCTATCCGCCTAGCGAAAATTTCAAATCCGAAGACGGCGTCAATTTTTCCGGCGAGAAAGTTTACGAGTTCATGCTTGTGGCACGCACCGACCAAACGCAGACGCCCGGCGTGAACTTCAGTTATTTCGATCCGGACACGGGGAAATACGCAACCCTCATCCAAGCCCCCCTTCCTGTCGAAGCGCGCGCAGGTCAACCGAAGCAATCCGCCGCTGTCACCGACGAGGAATCCAAAGAGGTCAAAGATCAGTCTTCGGAAAAAACTCCCGCAGCTCCCGCCAAGCCTGCCGGCGCTTCCACTTGGACGATGCCGTTGTTCAATCCTGCTTTCCTCATGGGCAATGCAGCCCTGGCTTTGGCGTGGTTGCTGGGTTTGATTTTCGTCGCTCTCCGCTTGCTTGCCCGCTCTGCGGGCGGCATCCGCCGAATAAAGGCCCGTAAAACCAAGGCCCTGCTTACGGCTTTGCAGGGCTGCCCGGACAAGGAATTCTACTCGCGCGCGGCGGAATGCCTGCGCTTCCAACTTCATGTCGAGGACCACCCTCTGGAAGCCGATCCTAAGCTCGACATACTCGATCTCGACGACGCCTCCAAAAATGTGCTTCGGGAGCTATTGGCTCGTGATGCCGAGTGCAAATACTCATTCGGAAAGTCCACTGCCCCCAAGGGTGAAACCCGTTCCCGTATTCTCGAAGCCCTCAAAAAAATCTCCTCATGACCATTCGCAACCAAATCCTCCGATTGCCATTGATCATCTGCGTGGCTCTGGCCTGTGCAGGAGGTTTGTCCCACGCTGATTTTCTCACCGAGGCGCGCGACCGAGTGGCGTACGGCGAACACGAGTCGGCGATCCCATATTTTGAAAAGCACATTCAGGCAGCAACTCCGTCTGCCGCCGTTTATTTCGAGTTCGGCCAAGCTCTCGCCAAGATTGGCAAGCAGGCCGAGGCCGCGCTGGCCTTCCGCCGTGCGCTGATCCTCGATCCTCGCTTTCACCCCGCCGAGGCCGCCCTGCGGGATGCCAACGCGCAACTCGGCCACACCTCGCCTTCAAGAAATTGGCGCACCGCGGTTACGAATCGCATTCCGCTCGACGAGCTCGCCCTTGGCGGCGCCGCTGCATTCTGGCTTGGCGCGTTTTTATTATTGATTGCCCTGCTATCCGTGAAATCCCGCCGCGCCCTTTTGCCTGCATCCATCATTCTCTGCGTCGTTGGGCTTGGCGCGCTGGCTCTTATCTGGCTGGTCGATCCTCGTGTGACCGAGGTGTGCGACGCCATGGTGCTCTCAACGAACGGGGCTGTTGTTTACAAAACCCCTTCCGAAGATTCCTCACAAAAAATCACCACTCTGAGCCAAGGCAGCATCGTGAAAATCCTCACCCAGCGCGGGCGTTGGTGTCACGGTGAGCTCCCCGGTGGCCAGCGCAGCTGGTTCTTGGAGGAAGGAGCAACGCCGGTCATTCCCTCTCCGTGACCAAATACTGGAGCCTTCTCGCGCTCTTGGCGTTTTTGATCGCCCGCCCACTTTCCGCCTGGCAGGAAACCCTCTCTCCCGATCAGCCCGGCCCCGTGCCCGAAGTCTCCCCCTTCAGCGCCACATTCAAAATCGGCTGGTCGGAAATCGAGGCAGCTCAAGCCCGCGCGGAAATTTCCTACAACGGCACCGAAGTCGCTCTCCAAGCCGCCGGGGGCACCGAAGGGCTCGCCCGCTCGATTTATCTGTTGAACGCTACTTTTCAGGGAACAGTGGATCGCTCCTCGCTCCACACGCTTCGATCATATCAGGTGGAAACCTACTCAGACCGCTCGCTCACGACCATTGTCACAGGAGAAAACGGAACCCTCCGCACTTTCAGCGAACGGAAGCCGCCAGGCTACAAGCCTGCGAAATGGAGGAATGTGAAAATCCAGCCCGTCCGGGATTTTTTCGCAGGGATGCTCTTCATCAGAAGCCAAACTCTCGCTTGCGGAGACACCGTCCGGTTGCTGATGTTTCCAGGCGGTTCGCCATTTTTTGTGGAAATCGAATCCGCCGGCCCATGCACCATCAATCTCGCCCAAGGACCGCGCAATGCACTTAGGCTCGACCTGAAAATCCAGCGCGTGAACACCAAAAAAGACAACACGCTCGTGCCTCACTCTAAATTCCGCTCTGGAAAAATCTGGCTCTCGCTCGACAACGAACGAATTCCGCTCCGCGCGGAAGTGGATCTTTTTATCGGCTATGTCTTCGCCGAAATCGTATATTACCGCTGCACCGGAGAAGTCCCCGCCGAGCTGCCGCCAGCAAAGATCGGCGTTGACAAATGTCCTTTCATGGAGAGATAGATTTAGTAGCCAAGCGCGTGCCTAGCGCTGTGAGTTGGTGGTCGTAGCTCAATGGTAGAGCTCCAGGTTGTGGTCCTGGCTGTTGCGGGTTCGAGTCCCGTCGATCACCCCACTCTCCTCGATAAGCCCGATATGAAGAAAGGGAGATGTCTTTTATTACAAATGATTTTTTTATTAGCCTAACCCCCCCGAATAAAAGCCCCTTACCCCGCTTAAACCTCGACCAAAAAGCGCCGGACTTTCAATCCGCAGTGGGTTAACCCG
>JBIPMC010000323.1:0-2689 GCA_044369345.1 Terrimicrobiaceae bacterium | reverse complement strand
GCATCGTCGTTGGCAAGCGGGATGAATCGCCTGAGCATGTGCTCATCCCCTGCCCTCATGCGGGCTTGAAATCAACCTGTTGCTTCAACATATCCACGCGGTCGACCGCGACTTCGATGATGTCTCCAACTTGGTAAATCTTCTTCGTGCGTCGGCCCACAATTCGGCAGCGCGGGGCATCGTGCACAAAAAAATCCCCCGCGAGCGCGGAGATGTGAACCAGACCGGTCAGCAAAAACTCGGGCAACTCCACGAAGAGCCCGAAATTTCGCGCGTCCATGATCACCGCACGGAACTTCTGGCGTTTCTCGGAAGCCGCTTGAATTTGGAAAAACTCGAGCTTCTTGAGTTTCAGCGATTCTTTCTCGGCGTCGGCAGCTGTGCGCTCGGTGGTTGAAATATGCTCCGCGATCGCGCCGAGCGAGGTCGAGTCCGGGCCGACTTTCGAGAGCCCCAAACGCCGCTCGAGAGCGCGGTGGACAATCAGATCGCTGTAGCGCCGGATGGGACTCGTGAAGTGCGTGTAGTCACTTTTCGAGAGGCCGTAGTGGCCAAGAGGCTCGGGAAAATACCGCGCGCGCTTGAGGCTCTTGAGCAGGGCGATTTTCACGGCGGGCCCGAAAGGCTTGCCCTTCACAGCGAGGAGGAGTTTTTGGATTTCCTCGCGCCGGGTGAGATCGCCGACATGGATTCCCTGCGAGGCGGCGAACTCGCGAAACTCGAGCAGCTTTTCCGGATCGGGATTTTCGTGGATACGGTAAACGGTTGGTTGCTTCTGGCGCTTGAGCTCGCGCGCCACGAGTTCGTTGGCGAGGAGCATGAATTCCTCAATGAGTTGGTGCGAAATATCGTTCTCCACGCGCTCGAGCCGGATCGGCTTGCCAAGTTCGTCGAGTCGCACCTTCACCTCGGGAAACTCGAGATCAAGCGACCCGGCGGCGAAACGCTTCCGGCGCAGCAGCGCGGCGAGATCCCAGGCCGTGTGGAGTCTTTGAGTCAACTCGCTCGCAGTGCGAGGCCCCTCCAAAAGAGCGAAAGCTTCCTTGTAGGTCAACCGCTCCACACTGCGGATGACGGTTTTTGCAAAGCGTGCGGACTGGATTTTTCCCGCCTTCGTGATTTCGGCGAAGACCGAGAAGGCGAGCCGCTCGACTTGGGGCTTAAGACTGCAAATGCCATTGCTAAGAGCCTCCGGGAGCATCGGAATCACGCGGTCGGCGAGATAGACGCTGTTTCCCCGCGACTGCGCCTCGCGGTCGAGCAGGGACTTCGGCTTCACATAGTGCGAGACATCCGCGATGTGGATGCCTACCCGCCATCCGGCGGGAGTCGTCTCGACATTGATTGCATCATCGAAATCCTTAGCGTCGTCGGGATCGATCGTAAAAATAAAATGCTCACGCAAATCCTCGCGCCGGGCGGCCTCGTGAGGATCGACCGCTGGCGCCACACGCCCGGCCTCGCGTTGGACCTCTTCGGGAAACTCCACCGGCAGGTGGTGCTTGCGAATGATCGAGAGCATGTCCACGCCGGGCTTATCGGCGGGACCGAGCACTTCGATCAGATGCCCCTCGGGATTCACATGCGGATTCTCCCAGGCATCGAGCTTCGCCACGACCTTGTCGCCCACTTTCGCATCGAGGGGAGGCTTGGGCGGCAAAACATAGAGGTTGCTGGTGAACCGCGGATCGTCGGACACGACATAAAAAAACTTCGCCGACCGCTGGAGCGTTCCAACGACAGTATCGTTCGCGCGTTTGAGAATCCGTATCACACGGCCCTCTCGCCGGGCGCCAGGCCCGTCGCTTGACCAACGCCTTTCCTGGGCTGGAGCCACACGCGCCACCACACGGTCGCCGTTCATGGCAGTCATAGTGTTCTCGGGCCGGATATACAAATCCGCGCCGCCTGCCGCTTCATTCAAGACATGCGCACCGCCATTCAGGTGAAACTGGATCACTCCTGTGAAAAGATCGGCTTCCTTGGGAATGATGTAGCGGTCCTTGCGGATGCGCGCGATTTCTCCGCTCAACTCCAAATCCTTCAAAAGCCCAAGCAACCGCCCTTTCCATGCATGCGGCAAATCCAGTTCCGCCGCGATTCCATTGGCATCCAGCGGATGCCGGGAAATCGCTCGCATCACCGAGACTTTGAGCTTTTCCGAGGGCTCGGATTTTCCGCGTCGGGTGAGGTTTTTTTTGGGATGTGCATCCGGATGGTGATCATGCCGACGGGGCTTGCGGGCCTTTTTTTGAAGGGGCTTGGAACCGGCCTCCTTCGGATGCGGGGAGGTGGCCGCGCGCCGCTTTTTATTTTTTCCCATGCCCAATCCATCGGGCCGAGCCCTGGCGCTGGCAAGTCCGGCCTTTTTTGCATCGACGCCGCTGTCACCACGGCACCACAATTCAACCAATGAAAGCCGTTCGCATCGTCGAGCAACTCGCCATTTTCATCGCCAACCGACCCGGCACGCTCGTCGCAGTCTGCGACGCGCTGGCCGATGATAAAATCAACATCTACGGTCTCACCGTTTCCGACACGGTCGATCACGCCGTGGTTCGCTTGGTGGTAAGCGACACACGCCGCGCAATTGCGTTGCTGGAGTCGCACGGCACGCTCGTCATCGAGAGCGAGGTTTTGATGGTGGAAAACGACAACCGCCCCGGCAGCCTCTCTCGCATCGCGAAGG
>JBIPMC010000322.1:0-2694 GCA_044369345.1 Terrimicrobiaceae bacterium | reverse complement strand
GTTGGCGAGGATTTTGGTGCCGTCGATGGCTACGGTGACTTGGCCGACTTTGAGGAATTTGCAGCGGGCGGCGAGTTCCAAAATCTGGGCAAAAGCGTACTGGAGTAGGGCGGAATTTTTCCGCCGAAAGGTGCAAAGGGTGTCGGGGTCGGGGGGGGTGTTGGCGCAGAGGAAACGCACGGCGACATCGCTGTGGGTGGAGGCTTCGATCTGGCGGCTGGAAAAAGTTCCGCTGCAGTAGGAATAGACCAAGAGGGCCAGCAGCATGGCGGGCGGGTATTGCTCATGGCCGGTGCCACGATGGTTGATTTGGCGCTGGCGGTGTCGATCGACTCGATGGCATCGATGAGGAAGTGCACGAGGTATCCGGGAGGAACCCAGTCGCGCAGGTCGGGAGGAAGAAGCATCGGGGTGTCGCGGTCGATAGAGACAAATCTTGCCATATCAATCTGCATAGCAGGCATTAGGCCATGTTCACGCCTAAGTCCGACAGGCTGCTAGGCCAGATCATGGCTGGCTCCGGATTTTTGTTTTCGGACTACGGCGGTTTATTTCTGAACGGCACCTTCGGTTGGGCGGCGCTCGCTTGCATGAACATCCCGGAGGGGAAAGCGGCGAGGGGGGGGGCTATGGGAGCGCCCGGAGCCCCCGTGGCGGTGAGTCCCGTTGATTGGTTCACTTTTCCGTCGGCGGTGATGCGGCGAAATGTTTTCGCGCAGGATGTGAAGCGGCACGGATTCCGTCGGCGGCTCGAGTTGACTTATCAGACCGCGATCGCGCCGCGCTTCATCTTGCAGCCGGATGTGCAATACATCATTACCCCGGCGGCGCGACCGACCTTGAGAACGCGTTCGTTATCGGCTGCGGCACAACGGTGGTTTTTTACTTAGCGGCCCGGTTTTTTCGGGAGGCCCTCGATGCGCTCACCGGGCCAGATTTTGTTTTTGGAAAACCAGCCCTGCGGCATTTCGAGCGCATAGGCGATGTTCGGGAAACGGCTCGGGACGGGCGTCTCCACGCGGGGTTGGAGGTCGTGGAGTTCCTTGATCGTGCCAGAGGCGTCGATGTAGGCGATGGTGAGCGGGAGTTCGGTGTTCTTCATCCAGAAGCCAACGGGGCCTGCATTATCCATTACGAAAAGCATGCCCGAGTCGGTTGCGAGAGATTTTCGAAACATCAATCCGGCGGAGCGCTCGTGATCCTCATCGGCGATTTCGGCGGAAATTTTTTTCGTGCCGATGCGAAGCTCGGTGGTCGGGAGTGTGGGCTGCGGGCCGCTCTGGGCGCGGCTCGGTGGCTGCACGAGAAGAAAGAAAAACACCCCCACAAGCGTTAAGATTTTCAAATATTTTTTTTCGATGTTGTTGACAGGTGACTCAGATTTTGGAGACATACCGCGACCTTTCCCGAAAAAACATGTATTCGACTCATCGCCGGCACGCAATTTTCCCGTCTCTTTTCTCGCGAGCTGGGCGAGACACAATCTGACGGCTCTGCACTGACCCATGGCGAACTTTTTTCCAAAATGGACCAACTGGCTTCCGCTGAAGCTGGTGATTTGCGTGGGCGCGATCGTCACGGGGATCGTCGGGGGGCTTTGGTATTATTTCACTCCGAAATACACACGCGTCGGCTATGAGCCCACCCAGCCGGTGCCGTTCTCTCATGTGATCCATGTGCAGCAGCTCGGTATGGATTGTCGGTATTGCCATAGTTTCGTCGAGGTGGCCTCCCACTCGAATGTGCCGACCACCCAGACTTGCATGGCCTGCCATACCCAAATCAAAGCCGACAGCCCAAAGCTCGCCGCAGTGCGCGAGAGCTGGAAGACCGGCCAACCCGTCAACTGGGTGCGCATCCACAAGGTTCCCGACTACACTTATTTCAACCACGCGGTGCATGTGAACCGGGGCGTGAGCTGCTACAGTTGCCACGGCGCGATCAACGAGATGAAGGTCGTTTACCAGCACGAGCCGCAAAGCATGAGCTGGTGCTTGGATTGCCACCGTGCCCCTGAAAACCACCTCCGCCCACCGTCGGAAGTCTACAACATGGCTTGGAAACCAGCCAGCGCTCAGGCCCAGCACGAAATCGGCATGAAGTTCAAGGAGGAGTGGGAAGTGAACCCGCCCGTCACCTGCGGAGGCTGCCATCGATGAAGAGAAATTTCCACCACCCGAAACCGGAGAAAAACCCACGCATCTGGCGTAGCCTGCGTGAGTTGGAGAACGACCCGCAGTTCCAGAAACATCTCGAGCAGGAATTTCCTCGCGGGGCCGAGCTTTATCAGGACAGCGGCCTCTCGAAGCGCGATTTTATCAAACTCATGGGCGCCTCGATCGCGCTCGCCGGAGTCGGTCTGACTGGTTGCCGCCGTCCGGATTCCTATCTCGTTCCTTTTACGAAGGGCGTGGAATTTACCATTCCTGGCAAATTCCTCTACTACGCGACCTCCATGCCCGCCCGCTACGGTGCGGTGCCGTTGATCGCCACGACCAGCGACGGTCGCCCGACCAAGCTCGAGGGCAACCCGCTACATCCTTTCTCGAACGGCGGAACCGACTCGTTCGCCCAGGCGGAAATCCTCAATCTTTACGATCCGCACCGCTCGAAGCAGATCACCGAAAAAGGCAAAGCCTCGGACGCGGTCGCTTTCGACGCGTTTGTGAATACGATCGCCTCCGGTGACGGCAA
>JBIPMC010000321.1:0-2695 GCA_044369345.1 Terrimicrobiaceae bacterium | reverse complement strand
GGAGGCCTGTCTGACCCTCTGGATCTACGTCCGTGGTGTCCTAAATCGGTTTCCTCCGCTTCTCCCACAAGCAAGGTGGGGAAGTAATGTTAGCACACCTTTCGGCGGTGCGGGAGCATCATACGAGGTGTCTCTTTTTAACATTCGTTATAAGTCGAGTTCTTGTTTAGGATTCTGCGAAGAGTTTCGACTTTGAATGCGGGCGGACGCCCACGCTCCCTTTATGAGATGGTATTTCTGCTAGAATAGATGATGAGGGAGTGGTGGGGGAGATGCGGAGCTTTTCGTTGATATACATCCACCTAAAAAGCTGCCCCGACCTGTCGGGGCGCAGTCCAAAGCCTCCGGCGGCTCTTGCTGGCAGTATGGCCCGAAAGGAAATCGACCTTGCGAAAACAGCTGCCATGCCAAGCAATTACGGATGCCCCATAAAATGCAGGCAGGCCTCTGATGAAGCGTCCCTGAAGTCCATCGCTGGTATACTTGATGCCTTCGACGTGGTAGACGGTATTTTCCCGAAGCGGACTATCAGGTAAAATACACACCGGCTTCATTATCGTTGAATAGATGGAGGCTGTCGGTATAAATGGCGACAACAAGATCGCCTAGATCAAATGTTTCCATGGTTTGAAGGATGTAAAAACAGAACATGTCCATTGGGGTAGAACATACGTGGGGTGATTCCATTGAATTCACCATTTAGATGGTTTTTTCCATATCTCTAGCCGCAGAGGTGGGGGAATTGCGGATATTTTCGTCTCTATCGTTTGCCAAAAGTCTGTGCTTTTATTTGGAGGGTTGGGGCAAGATTCCCCAACAACGGCCTGGGGCTGGAATCCCCAGCTACGATTCAATACGAAAGGACTTTTGGGAACCGGTCTATATCCGGATCTTTTATAGTTTTTGAAACATCCGAGAGTATTCTTTAGACTTTAAAACATGAAACCATCCAAGGCCATCCTGCCGAAATAGGCTTTCCTCCCTTTAGAAATTTTCGAGAATTTAGAACATAAGAATTACATGAATATGAACGAGATACATTGCCCCCAATGTCACCAAGCCTTCAAAGTTGATGAGGTTGGATATGCAGCTTTGCACTCTGATACGCCTCATTCCATCATTTGAAAGTTTTCCGCTCCGACAAGTTTTTTTAGCTCCCCTGCATGCTCCGGGTGGCAGGTGAAGAAGAGGTCTTGCTGGTTTTGGGCGAAGGTTCCGATGGATTGAATGGCGGCGATACGGCGAGTGGTGTCCATGTCGGTGAAGGGGTTGGTAGCGGCTGTGCCGCTGTGCTTGGTGCTTTGTGATGAGATAGAAGGAAGATGTTTCCGTGACTTTACGGAAGTTGGCGGATGCGATTCTGAAGGCTGGCGAGGGTTTCCAGCACTTCGGAGATGGGAGGAGGGGTGGTGAAAAACATCTGCGCCATGGCGCGGTGGTCGGCTTTGAGTTCTGGCAGACGCGCTGCGGGCGGAAGCAGTTGGAAAGTCGCAGGCTCCGCCAGATTGTAACGGGCCCAACCGGACCGGAAATAGACGGCTTTGTGGGCGACAACACGTTTTCTCAGGTCGGCATCTGCTAATGCGCGTTCGGTCACCGGCTCCTTGGCCATGCGGGCGAGATCGTGATAGTGGCGAGCGTAACGGGCGGGCATGGGTTTCGCGGGATCGCGGTGGGCCTCAGCGTGGAGTAGGGTCGCTTTTTCCCAGAAGGTGCGTTCGGCCGCGAGGGATTGGACAGTCGCGCCACCGATGGGACGGCTGAGGATTTCACTGAGATAGGAAAGAATTTCGTGTCGCTCCTTGGGCCAGTGATCGGAGCGCGCGCCCAGCTCGATCCGGACGGAGGGCGCGATGTAGGACAGGGACGGTGCCCCGGCCTGTGGGAAATGGAAAAGGATGGTCTGCGCATCCTGGGCGTCGATTTCCATGGACCAGCCTTCGTCGCCACCAAGGCGGGTCGCCATTTCCGAGCGGAGTGCGGGGAGCAAGCTTTCCCGGATGCAGTCCTTGCATGCCTGCTGGAGGGCCTCGATCCGGCGGGCCTGTTCTTTGCCTGTCGCTGCCTCCGGATCGTGTTCGTCACCGAAACCGAGGGAATCGCGGTGGAAGGAAACGTCCACATCCTCGGAAAAGCGGTCGATGAGGTGATAGACCTTCGAAAGCGAGGTGCCGCCCTTGAAAACCAAGTGCTCCCCCAGATCGGGAAGGGAGAACAGCACGTCGAGAGTTTTGCAGACCCAGTAGTCCTTTTCCAGAATCGAGGGCGCGAGGCCGCGTTCTTGCGAGGCGTGGTCGAGAAGCTCGAAGCGTTCGCGGGAAGTCAATGATTGGTAATTGTCGTCAAGCATCATTACGGGTGATTGCAGTGAAAACAGGGCGCATCCAAGCGGGCACCAGCGCGATGTCCGCGACGAGTTGCTTGCGGGCTTCTGCATCCAAGCGGTTGCGCAGGTGACAGATGGTGGCGGGGGTGACATTCTCCTTGCCTACATCGCGCAAGGCCTGTGCGACCAAACCGCTGGCACGACCCGCCAGCGCGAGGTTGCGGCCCGTATTCCTGCGAAATACGATCTGACGATTGCCCAAGCTCAAGGTAGACGGCGCACCATCCGATTGGTAGATTAAGCGGGCGGGGACCTGGGTGCTGAGACCGAGCTGATTGGCTGCCACCTGGGGTGAAGGCAAGAGCCTGA
>JBIPMC010000319.1:0-2696 GCA_044369345.1 Terrimicrobiaceae bacterium | reverse complement strand
AGGCGCGCCGAGGTCTGTATTGCCGCCACGGACATCATTCCAATCCTCTCCAGGATGGTAAGATAGAAAACCTCGCGCCATGTAGTAACCCTCGCCCGGGGGCTTGCCGACGGGAAGATCAAAGCCGTCCGCGAGCATGGTATTGGCACACTTTTGCACCGGAACCGCGACAAGCGCGGAAACGAACAAAAAAAGACAAATCCAAAACAACCATCGACGCATGAGATTCCTAGGGTAGGTCGTCACCCCAGCGGGCGCAAGCCATCGAGCACGGTTTTCACCCCATGGCGAAATCGCGAACCGGCGTGGATTTTGACCGAATGAAAATACTCCGCGCCTCGGCCAGCACCGACTTTTGCGTCACGAAAGATTGCCGAATCGTGCATCACCCTGTGCACGGGAGGAAATGTCTGGAGCTTGGCAATGAACATTGGATTCCCGTCGTCTCGTGGGTGCGAATGCACCCGGAGCGAAATGTGACCGTGGAGTCGAGTGACGATGGCGAGCCAATTGCCCTAGAGGGGTTTCACGAACTCGACTCCAGCGATCAGGTCGTCTGGGTGGAAAAACCCAAACGCGGCCGGTGAGGCTCAGGAGTGGAACTGCGGCGCCGAATAATCCGTCCAGATCGGCTGCAGATCCCCCTCATCGGTGAGGGCCAAAACGCGGCAGATGCGGCAGCGTTTTTTAGACTCCATCAAATGCTCGCGAGCGCTGGGGAGATTTCCGAGTTGGCATTCACAGCAGGCCAGATGGTAGTGAACAAGAGCCTCGTCGGGGAAACGCTCGAGCGCCTCGACGAGAAGAATGCGTGCGCTGTTGATCGAATTGCAGAGGCGGAGCGCGATAGCCCAATCGATCCAGTGGGCGACATTTTCGGGCTCCGCTTGCCAGAGGCGCTCAGCGACCGATTCCATCTGCTCCCATTCCTCCTCGGCGCGGTGGATTTCCATGAGGAGGGTGAGCCCCTCGACTCCAAGTTTGATTTCGCGAGGCAGACTCATAAACTCGCGCATCGCGTCATCGATCATTCCGAGTTCCAGATATCCCTCCGCCGCCATCAGTCCCATTTTGTTGTGGTCGTCGATCATCATTCGTCCTCCTACGAGAAGAAATCGACGGGTTTCGGCGGGACTTTAATTTTTAAAAAAATCGGGGGGCGCTTAGCTGCGGGTGACCTGAAAACCTGTGGGGGAGATTTTCATCTTCACGAACCGCGCCCGAGGATTTGGCGGACGGTCGGTGAGTTCGCGGCGGATGCGTGCGGCGGCCTCGACATCCTTAGCGAGGAGGAAAACATAACCGCCTCCGCCTGCGCCAGGGAGTTTCGCGGCGGCGGTCCAATCCGCCACCCGTGAGAGGATTTCCCGGACCTCTGGAGGATTTGTACCGGCATCAAGGGCGCAGTTGAGTTCCCAGCTGCGGCGGACCACTCGGCAGAGGTCGCTCCAAGATTGCCGGTGAAGCAGATCGAACGACTCTCGGGCGTGGGCAGAGATGTCATCGAGGATCGCCAGCGTGTCGGCGCGGTTGAGGAACATCCCGCGAACAATGTCCTGCAGGATCGATTTCGCGACGCGGGTGAGACCGGTGTAGTAGAGCAGCGCGGTGCCGTTAGCAATCGCCTCGGCGAGCAAGTGGTCGGGGAGCCAACGAACGCCGGCGCGTTGAACCAGGCCCGGCGAGGTTTCGACCATTTTGAGACCGTGGTGGATACCGCCCGCCTGATCCTGCCAACCGCCGCCGGTGGTGAGGAGTTGTTCGAGAACGAGTGTGCGGGAGGTGATTTCCGAGTGTTCCCAACCAAGGCCGCAGACCTCGGAGAGCGTGCCAAGAAGTGTCGCTGAGAGAATGCTGCTTGTGCCAAGGCCCGAGCCTTTGGGCGTGGCGGCGAGCAGCGAAATTTCAAGCCCACCGCCGAAAGCGCCTAGGATTTGGTTGAGAGATTTTGCACCGCTGTGGGCGCTGAATCGGGGATGGAAACCGGCGAGAGCCAACGCGGCCTTGGCGAGGGAGAATTCGCCCCCGACCTTGGCGAAGTCCTCGAGTTCCTTGAAGACGGCGACTTTGGTTTCGGCCCCGAGATCGATCGAGCGGATGACGAGATGTTTCTCGGATGTGACTCTCGCAAAAACTTGCACCGGCGGCTGGCCGTTGAGCTCCAGGGCGACATTCACCACCGCGCCGCCGTGTTTCAGGCAGTAGGGCGGCGTGTCCGACCAACCACCTGCGAGATCGACGCGGATGGGGCTGCGTCCCCAGACGATTTGGTCCTCCACGGCATTGCGAACCGGAGCACACGGGCGGGCGGCCATGGCCCCGGTGATGGTGCGGGAAAGCGATTCAAAGGCGGTCTTTTCGAGGTTTTCGGATTTTACCGAGTCGCCGCGACGGAATGCCACGCGTGCGGCGAACATCGTTTCGGCCAAAACCTCGAGCGAGGCGGGACCGGCATTCTCCAAAACCTCAGGAACCGGCGCGCCGGACTCGGCGAAAAACGCAGCGGCGTTGTCGAGGTCGAGACGATGAAAGGCATTCCGGGCGCGGTGGGCGTAAATCAACGGCGCGGCGGAGGCGATTAGGCCGTGGCGGGTTTGGAGCAAGCGCTCCGGCGAGAAACGCTCGGTGATTTCCTGCGCGGAGAGGCGCTCGCTTTTTTTCCAGAGCGCGAGCATTTCGGCGTCACCGGCCGACTC
>JBIPMC010000320.1:0-2696 GCA_044369345.1 Terrimicrobiaceae bacterium | reverse complement strand
GAGTCTTTGCCAAGGCATGGCCGCGATCAGCGGCTTCTCGCCTCTGTATTCTCCGTGGTTCATATCTTCTCCAGAGGTCATCCGTTCTGCGGGCTCGCGAGAACCCATGCGGCGGGGCCGGCGGGCTTGAAGTCGAAGACATCCCGCACTTTTTCGTTCACCGCCTCGCCGACGCGGATGGTGTCGGCATCGGCTTGCGCGGAGAGCACGGTGGCGCCATCCAGCGCATCGCCCCACACATCGTAGTGGAACATCTTGCGACCGATGACGGCGGTGGTCACCGAGCCGGTTTGGATGCCGATATGGAGTGTGAGGCCGAGGCCGGCCTTTTGGTTGATCTCCACGAGGGTCTTGAGCGCCTCGAGAGCAAAATCGACGCTGCGGCGCACATGGGCGATCTGGCGTTTCGCCAACCCGCAGCCGAAGATATAGCGCCCACCGAAGCAGCTTACCCGCTCCATCTCGGAGCGGTCGGCCTTGTCCTCCAGCGCCAGCGCCCACTCGTTGAGGGCCTCCACCAAACGCCCAGGGCCGGCTTTGGCATCCGCCGACTCGAGGCCCGCGAGGGTCATCACCACGATGGTGACTTGCTGGAGATTCTCAAAAATCCGTTCCTCGCCTTGGTCGCGGCGCTCGGCGGCCGGGCGGGGCAGCATGTTGAGAAGCAGGGATTCGATCTCGGCATCTTTGCGGGCATTCTCCGCCGACTTCTCCCGCACTTGACGTGCCATGGCATCGAACGAACGCGCGAGTTCGCCCAGCTCATCCCGCGAGTCGGCAGTCGAGTCCTCCTCAGCACCCGCCGCTTCGGGATTTTTTGCGCGGCGGAGCATGCGCTCGATCGGTGCGGTGAAGCTCTTGGCCGCGAAGCCCGAGTAGATGGTGATCGCGCAGACCAGCACGATACAGGTCAGGAGCAGGTAGAACTCCAGATCCCGGATCTCACCGTAGGCCTCGGCGGTCTCCATCTCGGAAATGATCGCCCAAGTCACTCCAGGGATTTGAAGCTGGGAGTAGGAACTCAGCACCTCGCGGCCCTGGTGGCCCGCGATGAGCTTCGTGCCCGATTCGCCACGGGTGCCTTCCTTCGCCGCCTCCGTCTCGATCGGTTGAAGTAGAATCGGCGTTCCCACCTGCTCGATGAGCTTGATCAAATCCGGGCGCAGCTTGTTTTGGCGCAGACTCTCGATGTAGCCCGCCGGGTTCTCGATCGAGGCGCGCGAGGCCGAGCGCAGGAGCAGGTCGCTGCCCACCATGTAGGTCTCGCCGCTCTTGCCGAGTCCGTTTTTCTCCCAGTTTCCCCCGCCGGTGAGCACGCGGTTGATGCTGTCGATCGGCAACTGCACCGCCAACACGCCGATGCGCTTGTCGCCATCGTAGATCGAGCCCGCGATGAACCCCGCCGGCGCGTTGTAAGACGGACGGTAGAAATGATAGTCCACGATCTGGATAGCCCCCCGGTCGGGATCGTCGCGCACACGCTTGACCACCTCGGCCAGGTTGCTGTTGCGGTAGGGGCCTGTGTAGAGATTCGTGCCGAAGTCCGTCTCCTTGTGCACGGTGTAAACGATCTCGCCCGTCTCCGCATCGATCAAAAACAGGTCGTAGTAGCCCAGCCGCGTCACCAGTCCGTGGAAGAGTTCCTGGTAGCGCTCGTGCACGGCCCGGTAGCCGCTTTCATCCGCTGGCGCCTTCTCGAGCTTCGCCTTCTTGCCGACCTCCTCGGGGTTGTTGGCGATATAGTGGTATTGGAGGTAGAGAGCCTCCGGGGTGTTCGGCCGGTAGGTCTCGTAGGCCGGATCGCCCTTGATGTTTTTTGCAAGCCTCGGGAGGAATTCCTTCGTGTAGTAGCCCTCCAAGCCCGCGACCTGCTCTGGCGTGATTGTCCTCTCGCCGAGCTTTTCAAATTCGCCGTCAAACTCCCGCATCGCCTGCACCACCATGTGGTCCTCGCACAAGGTCTCGATCTGGTTGCTCAATGCCGTGAAATACGCCTCGATTTGATAAGCCTTCGACGCCCGCTCGCTCGTAAGCTGGCTCAAAATCCGTTCCGAGAGGATATCCCGCGCGCGAATCCAACTAAACAAACCCACCACCACGATCGAGCCCAAGCTCGCCACGAGGAGCATGACTTGTAGCCGTGTGCGGATGCTGAGGTCTTTCGTTTTGATCATGGCAGATTTTTGTATCCGAGGGGGGGAGAAGTTTTAAGTTTTAAGTTTGTCAGTTTTAAGCCGCGCTGCCGCGCCAGTGGTGCGGCAGCACCTGTCGTGAACAATGGGTAGGGGCGGCTCGCCGAGCGGACCCAAGACTCAGGCGACGCAGTCGCCGTTTCTGGGGATGGTGGCGGCGTTGCCGCGAAAATCGGACGGCTCGGCGAGCCAATCCCTACCTTGGGGGGGTCGATGGGCGCTTTCGCGCCGCATGAAGAAGAGAATCGTCGTCTCGACCGTTCAGGCGCAAGGCGTGGATGGTCATTGGTGAGGTTGCCACGCCGAGCGAGAGAAATGGGACACGCCAACCGGAGCCACGGGAGTGGCGTAGGAAGCACATCGAAGATGGCCCGAAGGGCGCAGAGAGCCGGGTTGCGAGCAAGGCAAAGGATGTCCCGCGGCTTTCGAGGAGCGCTGACGCGCCATAGGGGCAGGGTAGCCGGAAATTCGGGATTCAAGGGTAAAAAAAAGAGCCGGTGCGGA
>JBIPMC010000434.1:0-9120 GCA_044369345.1 Terrimicrobiaceae bacterium | reverse complement strand
CCGAAAGAAACTCCGAAAGTCTATCCGGTTACTGATGCTTCGGGAAATGTTCTCGCCACCAAGAATGCGATGGGCCAGGTTACTGAGTTTAAGTACGACAGCTCCGGTAAGGTCAATGAAATTAACAGCGCCAATGTTTCTCTGAAATTGGATGCTGCCACAAGCACCTGGACTGGTACTGATACCGCCGGTAAGGTGCTCAAGGTCTCGGACGTGCAAGTTGATCGACGCACTGGAGACTATGTGCTGAAGTTGCCTGACGGTGGTCGTCTTGAGCGTAATGCCGACGGCAGTATTCTGGCCGTTGACGCTCAGGGCAAGAGTCAGGCCCTGGATAAATTCGGTAATCCCACTCTGGTCGCCAATCCAGCAGACAGGATTGTTCCACCGACCGCGACAATCGACCAGGTGCAGGATAACCATGTTATTTCATCCAGCCCCCCTCTTGCCTATCCGACTTTAGACAGCTATGGGCGTATCACCGCCACCCAAGACGCTCTCGGTAATGTCACTCGGCTGCAATATGATGCCACCGGCACGGTAAATCAGGTCAACGGCCCGATGGGATCGTTCAAGTTCAACACTGATACCAAATCCTGGGATGGCACTGACAAAAGCGGCGCTCCTGTCAGGCTTAGCGATTTGAAGGTCGACAAGGCTACAGGTGATATCAGCCTGACCTTACAGGACGGCACACGCAAAGCGCTTCATGCTGACGGCAGTAGCACTATCACAGACAGCAACAACAAAGTAACTCAGTTCGACAAAACAGGCAAGTTGATTGAGCAGCCCATTGTGGCTCCAGCGGTGGTGGTGCCTGTTGGTGGCGACGCACCTGCCATTAAGCAGCAGGGGCCTGGCGATCAGCCTACAGTGCCGGCGGCGGCAACCGTTTCAGACAAGGCGGTCGCAGATAGGACAGCAGTAGTTGATAAGACAGCAGTAGTTGATAAGGCAGTAGTAACTGACAAGGCAGCAGTTGGCGACAAAACAGCGGCTGGTGACAAGACAGTTACTGCTGCTCCGGTGGTTTATCCGCTCAAAGATGCCAACGGTAATATCACTGCCACCAAAGATGGTCTCGGGCAAATTACTCAGTTCAAGTATGACAGTACCGGCAATCTCAATGAGATAGTTAGTCCACGTGGCGATCTCAAATATGATGCCACCACCAAAACATGGACCAACAGCGATACTACCGCAGCCAAAGTTACCGACGTTCAATTTGACAAGAACACCGGCAATTATACGCTCACAACGGCTGATGGCGCTAAACAAGAGCGCCATGCTGATGGTAGTGCGGTATTAACTGATGCTTCCAAGAATGTTCAGGAACTAAATAAATTTGGTGATCTCACCAGAGCAACATCTGCCAAGGGTGAAGTCACAACTATAAACTACGACAGCAATCGCAACATCACAGAAGTTCAGGGGCCGATTGGCCATCTTACTAAGAATGCCGATGGCACTTGGTCTGGATTGGACGGTAAGGTTCAGAGTGTTTCCTTGACCGGTGATGGTGGCATTCAGCTGAACAAGGCTGACGGCAGCACTCTAACCCGCGCCATTGACGGCAGCACCATTTCTGCGACCAAGGATGGTCTTGGTCAAACTACTCAATTGAAGTTTGATGCCAGCGGCAACCTTAATGAGGTGGTGAGTGCTCGGGGCGACTTCAAATTTGATGCCGCCACCAAAACCTGGACTGGTGCCGATGCCAATGGAGTCAACGTGGCCAATGTGTCCTTCGATAAGGCCACTGGAAACTACACTCTTTCTATGGCCGACGGTTCGAAGCAGGAGCGGCACCCGGATGGCAGCGCTATTTTGACCGATGCCAATAAGAATGTTCGCGAACTCAATACATATGGCGATTTGACGAAAACAACGTCTGCCGGCGGCGATGTCACTACTGTAAAGTATGACGACAAACGCAATGTCATAGAAGTGCAGGGGCCAGTCGGAAACCTCACCAAAAATGCTGACGGCACTTGGTCTGGTCTCGACGGTAAAGTTCAGAGTGTTACGGTCAGCGACACAGGTACGGTTATGCTAAACCGCACCGACGGAACTTGGTCGTCTCGCTCAATCGACGGCAGCCACATTGAAGGAAATGCCGACAGCTCTTACAAAGCATATGATGCCAAAGGCAACTTAACTGCTATTCGTCAGGTTAGTGGTGACTACGTCTCTTTCAGCCTTGATCTCAGCGGTAAGATTGCCGCTGCCAGCATCTATACCTATGACAAAGATTCTGGAACTTATCTAGATAAGCCGCAGGAATACAAGGCCGATGTGCCGGGTGGGCCGCTCTACGATCCGTCGACCCATACCAACAAACTGGAAATTGACACCAAAACTATGGATGTCAAAACCACCAGTGCTAGCGGCGATGTACTGATCACTCACATTGATTCTACCTCGCAGCTAAAGACGAAGAATGCTACTACAGATAGTGACAAGGACGGTAATGTAATCAAGTCGGTTACGAGTGCCGGAGTGTCAACTTTTGAATATAAGAATGGCGTTCTGTCTAAAGCAAACACCCCTTTCGGTGAGTACAGCCGCCAGGCCGACGGCACGTATGTAAATGCTACAACCAAAGAAGTAGTTACTGGGCTTCATGCCCGTGATAACGGTGACTTAGCTTTCACCGACTCTAAGAAGTCGGCTGTAAGCATGGATGCCAGTGGCGGCAAGACTGTTACCGACTTCACCGCCAATCAGCTTAAACACTTTGATACAAGCGGCAAACTTACTGAGATGCAAGATCTCAAGCCGGGCGGAATGACATACAACTTTCAGTATGACGCCAAAGGTGATCTCAACCAGGTCACTAATCGCACTGGAACATGGACTCGCGTCGGCGACATTGATCCGCAGACCGGTGTGGCTAAGTGGGCCAGCCTTGATAAGCCTGGTGTGACTTGGGACGGCAAAGTTTCAACTAAAGATGGTGTGTATACGCACACCACTGTCACACCTGATCACACAGAAATCAAAAAAGATAAGGATGATCGGGTAATTTCTGCCACCAGCGCTGATGGTAAGACCTATCAGTACTCTAGAAACGCCACTGGAGAAATTACTGGTGTGCAGTTCAGCAAGGATGGCAAAAACTTCAGCTCTATCGATACGCAAGGCGGTACAGTCAAGCTTGATGCTAATAATTTGCCGGTGGTCACCGACCGCAACGGCATGACGACATCCTATACATCAGATGGTCGCTTTATTAAAACAGACGCCAGTGGAGCCATAAAGTCGCAGTCTGATACCAAAGGTACGGTTTACAACTACGATGCATCAGGCAAAATCAGCTCGATGCAGGTGCAGAACACAACCTATACGCATTCTGCCGATGGCAGTTGGCAGAAAGCCACTAAGCTGCCGGACGGCACGGTAAGGCAAGATCCGCAGTTTAATTTCAAAGGGGATATCACATTTGATACCGCCAGCGGCAAGCAAGTTTGGCAGAGCAGCGATCATCTGTACCAGAAGGAAGTTAATAAGTTTGGATCGATCACAGAGACTTTCAATAACAAAGATGGCTCCGTTGCTCAACAAGTAAACACTCGGGGCAATCATGTTATCGAAACCAATTTTGATCATGGTAAGGTAACTAATGTGGTTGACCGTTCCAAGAACGGCCAAATATTCAGTATCTCCGATGGCAGTGTGCCTCCGCACAAGACTACTGTTCAGTACGACACGTCAGGTAAGATTAGCTCTATCACCGATGCAGCTGGTAACAAGACAGCCATTACTGCTGGCCAGACTGTGGCCACTGATGGGCACGGCAAGATTACCATTACTGACGCGGCGAAACAGCAGCTGACGGTAGTTAGTGCTGACGGCAAGGTTGTCACCAATACTCTGGATAAGAGCAAAGATATTTTCTCCAACACTGGTGATTATCTTGGCCATGTTGCTGCTAAGTCGACCCCTGCACCTGTAGTGGCAGCTACCGATGGTCATCCGACTGTTCCTGCGAAACCAGATGCGGGTACCGGGAAGCCACTAGTTGATGCTCCGAAAGAGAATCCCCTTGCCACCAAAGACCCTGCTCCCCCTCTCAAGGATGCTCCCGGGCAGGCTAAGGTCGAAGCACCGGTGGCAGCCAAGCACGATGCACCGGTAGCCGCTAAGCAAGATGCACCGGTAGCAGCTAAGCAAGATGCACCGGTAGCAGCCAAGCAGGATGCACCGGTAGCAGCTAAGCAGGATGCACCGGTAGCACCAGCTAAAGTTGAGGTTTCTGCTCCAGTCAAGGTCGAAACACCACCGCCACCGCCAGCCAAAACTGAGGTGCCGCCGCCGGGCAGCACGACTTTGCCAACAGTCAACAAGACAGTTGAGACCGGTTCAATAAATGCCAGTCTTCAAGCCCCAGCAGCTCAGCGTGTTGAGGCACTACCGGCAGCTGGTGCCGTCACCGGAGCTGTGGTGAAGACTGACGCAGCAGTGCCAGCAACTGGGGCAGTGGCCGTAAGCAAGATAGAAGTAGTCGCTTCTCCTGTGGCTCAGGCTGGCGCGATTGTGCAGCATGTTGATGCAACAGCGGCAGTTGGTGCTGTTGGTGCAGCAGCGGTTAAGACTGAAGTAGTGGCGGCTCCAGTAGCTCAGGCTGGCGCGACTGTGCAGCATGTTGATGCAGTAGCGGCAGTTGGTGCTGTTGGTGCTGTTGGTGCAACAGCGGTTAAGACTGAAGTAGTGGCGGCTCCAATAGCTCAGGCTGGCGCGACTGTGCAGCATGTTGATGCAGTAGCGGCAGTTGGTGCTGTTGGTGCAACAGCAAATAAAACTGAAGTCGCGACAGGCTCAGTAGCTCAGCCTGGCGCGATTCAAGTAAAGTCTGATATTGCAGCAAATGCTCCCGCTACTGTAAAGACAGATGGAGTTGCCGCTGTTTCGAGCACGACAGCTCTCGCAAAAGATTCGTCAGTAGTCGGTACCGCCCAAGCGCTGAAAGATACTGCGGCGATAAGCGGGGCCAGTCAGCAGGCAGCTGCGGCGGCTACTGCTAGTAAGGTAGATGTTGCGGTTCCAAATGCTGGACAGAAAGTCGAAGTTGCGGTCGTGACCCAAACCAGTACCGGGACCAAGGCTGAGGTGCAGACAGCTAGTCAGACTGTTGTAATGAACCAGAATACCGGTGGCGGAAGCACTCTCACCATCAGCAGAGATACTGCAACTGGCACACAGGTAGTCGAAGTAAAAACTAATGCTAACGGCACCAGTACTGTAGTTGTAACTGGAACACCGCCCGCAACTACAGGTGCGGTTACCGGAGCCACTGGTACGGGTGTGGCTGGCCAAGGATCAACGCCACCGCCGATGGTTCTTGCTACTTCAACGGTGGGTCAAGCTCTACCTGGTGCCAACCCTGCTGGTGGAAATACTCCCGGAGCTGGCGGAACGCTTGGACAACAGGCTAGTTCTGGTGTGGTGCTTGTCGGCATACCGAGCAATCCTGTCGGTGCAACTAGCGGAGTTGGCAGTGGGGCTGTTGTGGGAGCTGGCAATCCGCAGGCTGGATCTGTGAATACTGGTGCATCCTCTGTCGTCATCGTGGGTGGTGGTACTACGGGAGGCATCACAGGAGGCATCGCAGGAACTACTGTCAATAGCGGTTCTACTCAGACTGCCAGCACCGCTAGCAATGCTGGCTCGGCGCAGAGTGGTCTCAGCCAGCAGAGCAATGCTTCAACTGTTGTGGCGAATACAGGTTCAACAGCGTACACTGGAGCCACGCAGACAGCAAGTACCAGTACGAATACAGGTTCGACTGCGAACAGCGGAGCCACGCAGACGGCCAGTACGACTGCTAATACGGGATCTACTGCAAACACTGGAGCCACACAGACAGCCATTACTAGTGCTAATACAGGATCTACTGCGAACACTGGAGCTACGCAGACTGCCAGTACTCCATCTAATACTGGAGCTTCAACCGGTCTGAGTCAGCAGAGCAATGCATCGACTGTTGTGGTCAACCCGAGCTCTACAAACTCTCAGCCCACTAGCTCTTCTGCCAGTACAGGTTCGACGGTGAATACTGGAACCACGCAGACGGCCAGCACAAGTGCCAATACAGGTTCGCCAGCGAATACTGGTGCTACGCAGACAGCCAGCACAAGTGCCAATACAGGTTCGCCAACCAACACTGGATCTACGCAGACTGCCAGCACCAGTGCGAACTCTGGTTCGCCAGCGAACACTGGAGCTACGCAGACTGCCAGCACCAGTGCGAACTCTGGTTCGTCAGCGAACGCTGGAGCTACGCAGACTGCCAGCACTCCACCTAATACTGGAGCTTCAACCGGTCTGAGTCAGCAGAGCAATGCATCGACTGTGGTCGCCAGCACTAGTTCTACCAGCGCTCAGCCCACTGGTTCTGCTGCCAATACAGGTTCGCCAGCGAATACTGGTGCTACGCAGACAGCCAGCACAAGTGCCAGTACAGGTTCGCCAGCGAATACTGGTGCTACGCAGACAGCCAGCACCAGTGCCAATACAGGTTCGCCAACCAATACTGGATCTGCGCAGACGGCCAGCACCAGTGCGAACTCTGGTTCGCCAGCGAACACTGGAGTTACGCAGACTGCCAGCACCAGTGCGAACTCTGGTTCGCCAGCGAACACTGGAGTTACGCAGACTGCCAGTACCTCGTCTAATACTGGCGCCTCAACTGGTCTGAGTCAGCAAAGCAACGCTTCGACTGTTGCCGCCAACTCTGGTTCTACAAACTCTCAGTCCACTAGCTCTGGTGCCAGTGCAGGCTCGACTGCGAATACTGGTGCCACACAGACAGCCAGTACGAGTGCGAATACAGGCTCGACTGCGAATACTGGAGCCACGCAGACGGCAAGCACAAGTGCCAATACAGGTTCGATCGCGAATACTGGATCTACCCAGACAGCCAGTACAAGTGCGAATACGGGTTCGACCGCGAATACTGGAGCTACAACTGGTCTGAGTCAGCAAAGTAACTCTTCAACTGTTGTATCAAATACTGGATCCACAAATGTGCAGGCAACCAATGCCGGGGCTGCTGTAGGCACAGCTGGAGGTGTAGGCGCTTCCGGTGCAAATGCAGGTTCTGCTGTGGTAGCAGGTGCCGCGCAGAATACAGCGGCCGGTCAGAACATCAATACGTCGACTAGTGCAAACACTGGTGCTCTCAGTCAGCAGGGTACAGTGAACCCTGTGGTCTTAACCGGAACCAGTGGAGTTGTTTTGACGACAGCCCAGCAGCAGGCCGCCAATAGTGCCGCTGGCATTGCGGTTGCTATATTGCTTGGTGGTATGTCCGCGGGTTCGAGTCAAAGTTCTCAGTCTGCCGCTGCCGCAGCTGCCGCGGCAGCTGCGGCCAATAATGCATCTAGCGGGTCAGGTTCTTCAGCTCCAGGTCCTACGTACTCACAGTCGGGTGGACCAAGCGCTGGTCCGAGCAATCAATCGTACAGTTCAGGCGCCGCCACGGGCCAACCTACAGGCAGTCCGGTTACGCCCGGTAGTCAGGGCCAATCTGGCTCCACTGGGTCTACGTCTGGAAGTGGCTCTAATAGTTCAGGTCCTGGAAGTTCTCCAGTTGTGCAGGCTGGACCGACAGGGGCGTCTCTTCCTGGCTCTGGCACTGGTACTAGTGGAGTCAGCATAACTGGTCAGACTTCGACTGGAACCGCTCCCACTGGTACGGGCCAGACGGGAACCTTGTCGAGTTCCGCAGCAGGCACTTCTGGAGTTACAACAGGCACTTCTGGCAGTACCGCGGTTGGTGGAACAGTTGGTACGCTTCCTGGTTCTGGTTCATCCGGTATTTCGGTGTCTGCCGGTGGTACTAGCGTTCCTGCGGGTTCTTCTTCTTCTTCTTCTTCTTCTTCTTCTTCTTCTTCTTCTTCTTCTTCTTCAGGAACGGCGGGTGCGTCATCTTCGACCGGCACTGGCGCATCAGCTACATCATCCCTTCCAGCCGGTGCTTCTACCTCTGGTACAGCTTCATCCATCACGGTCGGCTCTGCAAATGTAAGCTCGACAACTGGCCAGGTTGGCTCAACAACGGGTACTACGGGTTCTTCCACTCCCGGCGCAACAGTCGTTTCTGGAATACCTTCGAGTGGAGCCTTGCCTGCGCCGAATTCAACTGGTTCTGTTACCGTTGGAACCGCTTTACCGTCGGTAGGTTCTTCTGTATCTGGTGCAGTGTCTCCGACCTCCGCGAATTCTGCGTCTGGCGGCTCTACAACTGTCTCGCAGTCAACCGGAACAGCTAGCTCTCCTGGAACGGCAAGCCAAGCAGCCCAAGGCTCGATTGCTTCAGGAACTGCGGGTGCTGTAGCTCAGTCGTCGCAGGCTGTTGGAACCACTAGTACCGTGTCTGGTGCGGCGGGGCAGTCGGCTCAAAGCTCCGCTGCCACTGGTAACTCCTCTGCATCTGGCACTGTGTCTCAAGCCGCTGGATCAACTGGTGCGGCATCGGCGGTCACTGGTCAATCTCAAAGCTCAATTGCTTCTGGCAGCGCTTCTGGAGCAGGTACTGTGTCTCAGGCTGCTGGCTCTGTCGCTGTATCGCAGACAGCAGGCTCTGGTGCTGTGGCGCAAACAGCAGGCTCTGGTGCTGTGGCGCAAACAGCAGGCTCTGGCACCGTATCGCAAGCCGCTGGATCAGCTGGTGTGGCATCGCCGGTCACTGGTCAATCTCAGAGCTCAATTGCTTCTGGCAGCGCTTCTGGAGCAGGTACTGTGTCTCAGGCTGCTGGCTCTGGCGCTGTATCGCAGACAGCAGGCTCTGGTGCTGTGTCGCAAACAGTAGGCTCTGGTGCTGTGGCGCAAACAGCAGGCTCTGGCACCGTATCGCAAGCCGCTGGATCAGCTGGTGTGGCATCGGCGGTCACTGGTCAATCTCAGAGCTCAATTGCTTCTGGCAGCGCTTCTGGAGCAGGTACTGTGTCTCAGGCTGCTGGCTCTGGCGCTGTATCGCAAACAGCAGGCTCTGGCACCGTATCGCAAGCCGCTGGATCAGCTGGTGTGGCATCGGCTGTCACAGGCCAATCTCAAAGCTCAACGGCTTCTGGCAGCTCTTCTGGAGCAGGTACTGTGTCTCAGGCTGTTGGCTCTGGC
>JBIPMC010000051.1:0-9132 GCA_044369345.1 Terrimicrobiaceae bacterium | reverse complement strand
AAACGGTAGCGCTCGCGAATGGCTTCGGCATAAGCAGCAAGGATGAGTTCGCGACCGGCGAAGGCGCTAACGAGCATGAGGAGCGTGGATTCGGGGAGGTGGAAATTCGTGAGCAGGGCACCTGTGTGGCGGAAACTGTAGGGAGGGTGGATGAAAATCCGTGTGCTTCCCGAGATGGTTTGGAGCGGGCCAATAGGTTGGGATTCAAGGACGCGCGTGACCGTGGTGCCGACGGCTACGAGGCGGCGGGCTGAGTTCATGGCATCGGCGGCGTTTGGGGAAATCGTGTAGTTCTCCGAGTGCATCTCGTGGTCCTCGATGCGTTCGGCTTTGACCGGGAGAAAAGTTCCGGCGCCGACATGCAGGGTGAGAAACGCATGTGGAATTGTGGCGAGGAGTTCGGGAGTGAAGTGCAGCCCGGCGGTTGGCGCGGCGACGGAGCCGGGGGCGTTAGCATAAACAGTTTGATAGCGGTCGTTGTCTGACTCCTCGGCCGATCGTTTAAAATACGGCGGCAGTGGCATGTGGCCGTGGGCTTCAAGGTCGGGCGGCGAGTCGAAGGCGATGATTCGTTCGCCGCCAGGGAGGATTTCTGCGACTTCGGCCACTGTTTCCGCAATGGGAATTCGGGTGCCAACACGGAGTTTGCGTCCGGGTTTGCAGAGGCATTTCCAGTGAGTGCCTCCGAGGTTTTCTAGCAGGAAGATTTCAATGCCCAGTCGCCTGGCAAGGAGCCGGGCTTTGATCACGCGTGAGTCGTTGAGGACGACCAGATCGCCCTCTCGGAGATAAGTTGGGAAGTCGCGGAATTGGCGGTGCTCGATGGTTCCGGTAAAGCGGTTGATGACCATCATGCGAGAAGCATCGCGTCGCTCGGTAGGGCGGTTGGCGATGAGTTCGGCGGGGAGATCGTAGTGGTATACGCTGACGGAACCTGACATCTTGTGGAGCTATTTTTTTGAGATGCGCGAAAGGCCGCAACGATTCGCAGAGGCTTCCACCAGATCGGCGACGCGCCGTTTGAGTCGGCGGGCTCGCCGGGTCAGAAACAAAATAAAAAGCGCGTAGGGAATCCACGGCCACCATGTCGGGTTGGAGAGAATGAACTGCTGGTAGGACAGAGCGCAGACAAGGATGGCATTAACGAGCAGCGTCGTGGCGACCATTTTGTTGCGAAGGTGGACGCGTGAGAGGCATTTTGGGCCGCCGTGGTATTCCGTAACCGAGCGGAGTTGGATGCCCCACCAAAAGCTCCCGTAGATCTGGATGTCCCAGTTTTTCCAACCGGTATCGATCGAGTAGTTCCAGCCTTCGTCCTCGAGCGCTTGCACGGTTTCTTTCAGCAAAGCCTCGCGGCCGTGGCCGTTTTCACTCCAGAAGCGGATGTGCGTGATGCTGCCGCGAGTGCGTTTGAAATCCTTCTCGCGGCTGGCGATGACGGCGGTCGGGGTGCGTTTGAATTTGAGCCAGGTGAAATACCGGGCCCAACCGCGGACGAGTGGCTGCGCTAGCGCAAGAAAAGCCACAAGCAAGCGCGCGGGGATCGTGTCGTGTCTGGCCTCGAGTCGTGCGTGGATCATGTAGGAGAGGGCCACCAGCAGCGTTCCGCCGAACATCAAATACGGCACGATGCGCAGGAACGGGATCGGGATGGAGCAGAGGAAAATGAAAAGGGTGAGGGCGACCCACTCGATGCTGCTGAGGTAGGCGGCGACATCGGATTGCGGGGTGGGGTAGATGGATTGGAAGAGCCCTTCACCGAAAACTCCATGGTAGATCACGGGCTTGTTGACGAGCCAAGTAAAACGCGGCGCGCCGTAGATTTGCCCCTTCCATTTGGCAGTGCCGGTTGGTCCGAAGAAGATGAGGTGTTGAAATCGCAGCATCGACTCCGCCTCCCCATAGCCTTCTTGCTGTTTGCGAAAAGCTTTCAGCGTGAATCGGCGGTAGTGCCAGACGATGGCAGCGGGGCTGAAGGCGATCAGGCCGCCGCTTTGCTGGAGGCGCCAGCAGAAATCCACATCGTCACCGGCTTTGCGGTATTCATGGTCGAATCCTCCGACTTGATCGAATGCCCAGCGGTGAAAAGCCATGTTGCAACCCGGAATGTGCTCGGCCACGACATCGGTGAGCAGCACATGGCTCGGCCCACCCGGGGCCGCAGACACACAGGCTTGAACCCAATTTTCAGCCGGTGGAGAAATGTTCGGGCCGCCGACGCCGGCGAAGTTTCCGCTGAGTAGCGTGCCGATGAGGTAGTAGAGCCAATCGGGATCCGCCATGCAGTCACTGTCGGTATAGACAATTACATCTCCCTTGGACGCATGGGCTCCAACATTTCGGGCAAAACTCAGGCCTTTGTTTTCCTGACGGATGTTTTGCACCCAAGGGTGGCGCGCGGCGATTTCCTTTGAGTCGTCGGTCGAACCGTCATCGACGAGGATTACCTCGTAGTCGGGGTAGTTGATCTCCTTCAGCGAGGCGAGGCAGCGGTCGAGCGTCTTGCCGCCGTTGTAGGAACAAACAATGACCGAGGCTTTGGGATAGGAGGGCAACTTCACGCGCGAGGTCATGGGACCGTCGCCGTGGAAGAGGCGCTTCACCGTCTCGAAAGCCGGTTTTTTGGTGCGGTTGCGGCGAACAAGGCCGAAGGCCCAGTCGAGAATTTCCTGCCCGCCTCGAAACCACTCGTCTGTCCACGCATAAACAATCGTTCCCGCCAATCCGCCTCGGACGACGCTCTCAATGTGCCAGCGGAGCATCTCGGCCTGCTCCTCCTCGGGGTGGCGAATCGTATCCATCCCGAATTCACCGAGAACCAACGGCTTGTCGTCGGCGAGGTTTTGCAAGCGCGCGAGGTAGCGGTCGAAATCATCCTGCCGGTGGAGGTAGACATTGAAAGTAACGAAGTCGCTGTTTTGCGGAAGCAAGTATTCCGTCGGTGGGTAGCTCGCGTAGGAGAATAGGGCGTTCGGATCCTCTTGGCGGCCGATGGTGATGAGTTGCTCGACGAACTCCGTGACTTGGCGGGCGCCGAGCCATCGGACCATCGTGGTGGGAATTTCGTTGCCGACGAGGTAGCCGAAAACGGCGGGATGGCCTGCGTTTTTCGCCACGCCGTCGCGCACGGCTTTCTTGGCTGCGTTGCGGATCGAGCGGTCGTTGAGAAATTCCAAATGCTCGGCCCACGGGATCGAAATCAACGCACGGATGCCGATTTCCTCGCAGAGGTCGAGAAACCAACGCGGCGGCACATAGTAAATCCGAACGAGATTCACCCCGGCCTCGCGCATCAATTCAAAATCCATGCGGGCTTTTTCCGGTGTTCCGAAGTGCTCGCCCCCGGCATCGGGCGCGAACGGGCCGTAAGTCACGCCTTTAATGAAAAACTTTTTGTCGCCCTCGAAGAAAAACTTCGCGCGCACCCGCACGGGCTGAGAATTATTCACGGCCGGAGGGTATAAATCGCTTCTTACAAAAGGCGAGTGCGCATTTCGTGCTAGAAGGGCTCGTCGGTGGCATCAACGGCATCGGTTGCCGGGGCCGGGCCGGAGGTCACATCCCAGACTTCGAGCAATTCCTCGGGAATCTCATGCAGGAAGCGGGAGGGGGTTTGAAAGGTCTCACCATAGCCAGCGCCGAGACGCATTTCAGGGTAGCTGAGGTAGAGTTCATCCATGCATCGCGTGATGCCGACATAGAAAAGCCGCCGCTCCTCCTCGAGTCCGCCGGGGTCGTCGAGGCTTCGGGCGCTGGGAAACATCCCGTCCGCCAGCCAGATCAAAAACACCACGCGCCATTCGAGTCCCTTGGCCTGATGGAGTGTCGAGAGCGTGATCTTCTCGGTGTCGGCCGCTCCGGCAAAGGCGTCCGCCGTTTCGAGTCCGCCGAGGAGAGCGAGTTGGGAGAGGAAATCAGAAGCTGTCTCAAACTGGCCCGCGAAGGTTTGGAGCGTCTGCAAATCCTCCCGCCGAGCGTCATAGTTCGGGAATTTGCCCATCATGTAGTCGTCGTAGATCGCGAAGAGGACACATTCGATCATCTGTGATGGCGCGAGTGGTACGCGGTGTGGAACGAGGTCGGTGAGAGTGTGGACGAGTTGGGCCCAGTCCTTGCCGGCTTTCGATGGAACCTTGATTTCGGAGAGGCGGGAAAAATCGTTGGAGGCTCCGAGGAGGGTTTGCGTTCGCTCCCAGAGCGAGTCGGCGGTTTTGTTGCCAATGCCAGGCAGGAGACGGGCGATGCGTTTGAAGGACATTTCGTCGCGCGGGTTGACCGTGAATTTGAGAAATGCCGCAACATCCTTGATGTGGGCCTGCTCGAAAAACCGGAGACCGCTTGTGATTGAAAAAGGAATGCCCCGCTTGGTGAATTCCATTTGAACCTCCATCGAGTGGTAGTGCGCGCGATAGAGCACGGCCATTTGCTCGAGGGGGATGCCTTCATCGAGAAGCTCCATCACGCGCTGGGCGACAAACGCCGCTTGCTGGGAGTTCGTCGGCAGGGCCACGAGGGCTGGTTTGGCGGGATGGCTTTTGCGGGCGGGTGCGAGGTTTTTCGGAAACTGCTTTTCGTTGCGGAGGATTGTGGCGTTGGCGACTTCGAGGACTTGGGGAACGCTGCGGTAGTTCGTCTGGATTTTGAACACGCGTGCGCCGGGGTGGGTTTTTGGGAATTGCAGGATGTTTTCGAAATTTGCTCCGCGCCAGGAGTAGATGCTCTGGGCATCATCACCGACCACCATAAGGTTGCCGTGGCAGGCTGCCAGAAGGTCGATGAGTTCGGACTGGAGGCGATTCGTATCCTGGTATTCATCCACGAGGATTTGCGTGAAGCGGCGCTGGTAGAGCGCGGCGACCTCGGGGCGGGTGAGGAAAAGCTCGAGCGACTTGGAAAGAAGATCATCGAAATCCATGGAGTTTGCATTCCGCTTCCGTGCTTCATAGGCGGCTTGGACTTTCTCGATCTCAGGAGCGAGGGGAATGAAATAGCGGTATTTTTCAGCGAGGATTTTGCCAATCGGGGTGGAGGTGTTGATGGAGAGGCTAAAAATATCGGCGAGCACGCCCGCCTTTGGGAACTTGCGTGTCGTATCGACGAGGCCTTGCTTCGCGACCACGGCGGAAATCATTTCCTCCGAGTCGTCGCGATCCATGATCGAAAAACCCTCCCTGAAACCGATCTCGGCGGCGTGTCGGCGGAGAATCCGGTTGCCGATCGAATGGAAAGTGCCGCCCCAGAGACCATCGGCTGCGCCGGGAACGAGGTTGTGGACACGCTCGACCATTTCGCGGGCGGCTTTGTTGGTGAAAGTGAGGAGCAGGATCGAGGCCGCGGGTATGCCTTGCTCCAAAAGCCACGCGACACGGTAGGTGAGCGTGCGGGTTTTCCCGCTGCCTGCTCCGGCGATGACCAATGATGCTCCTGGCGGGGAGGTGACGGCAGCGAGTTGCTCGGAATTCAGCTCGGCGGCGAAATCCATGCCGGATTCAGGGCGGGGGGCAGCCTGAAGAGTGTAGGATCGAGACAAGATCGTTTAGTTCGATACGAGTCGGGTGTTGTCGACTTGGGAGGCGCTCATTTGAAGTCCGTAGGCGAGAAGTTTTGCAGACTCCTGCGCGATGACTCCCTTGGTGGAGCCGAGGACGACCGCGATGCAGTCGCGTCCGTTGTGCGATCCACTGGAGATCAAGCAATGGCCGGCGGCGTCGGTGTAGCCGGTCTTCATTCCGTTGCAGAACGAGTAGGTGCGGAGGAGTCTGTTCGTGTTGCGGAGCGGCATGACTTTTCCTGTCGAGAAGCGGAAATCGTAGTATTTGGTGTTCATGATCTGGCGTAGGGTGGGGTTGCGGTAGGCCATTCGGGCCACTCGGGCCATGTCGCGGGCGGTGGAGTATTGCCCGGAGGCGGGAAGGCCATTGGGATTGATGAAATTCGATCCGGTGCCTCCGAGTTCCTCCATGCGGCGTGTCATTTTGCGGGCGAAAGCATCGATGCTGCCGGCGTTGTCACGGGCCAGCGCGCGGGCGACATCGTTGCTGCTACGAATCATCAGCGCGTGGAGAAGCTCGCGGCGGGTGTAGATCTGGCCAGGCTTGATGTAGAGTTTGAAGGGTTCGCACTGGGTATCGATCAATTCGATATTGACCTTCTTATCAAGGTCGCCGGACTCGGCGACGATCAGCGCGGTGAGGAGCTTTTGGGTGCTGGCGACAGCGCGCTGTGCGGTGTCATTTTTTTTGTAGAGGACTTTTCCACTGTTGGCATCGAGCAGGATCGCGGATTTAGCGGAGACGGAAATTGAGGCGTGGGCGTTTGAAAGAGCAATGAGAGGAAGGGCAAGAGTGGCGAGGATTACTGGAAGTCGCATGCGATCAAGTTAGGGATTAGATTTACCGGTGTTTGAATAATTCTTCCATCGCGTGGTCTTTTTCAACCCCGAGTTCGACGGCTTTAAAATAATGTCGCTTGGCCAACTCGGTGGCGGGCGGTTTTTCCTGAAGGTAAAAAACGGCGAGATTGTAGTGGGCATCGGCGTAGGCGGGGTCGAGCTCCACGGCGCGGCGGAGTTCCTGCTCCGCTCCGTAAATCCAACCTTGGCGGCCAATCACCACGCCAAGGAAGTTGCGGGCTCGGGGGTTGTTCGGGTCGAGGAGAGTGGCATGGGAAAGAGCGGCGAGGGCTTCCGGGAAGCGGTTTTGGTCCATGTAAATCATCCCGAGGGTGAGCCAAGCCGGGGCTGTTTCGAGACGCTGGCGGACGGCTTGTTTGAGGAGATTTTCGGACTTCGCGGGATCGCGTGCGTAAAACTCGACCATGCCGAGATTCACGAGGCCGAGTTGGTTTTGAGGATCGAGCGAGAGGACGCGTTCGTAGGCGCGGCGGGCGGTGGCATAGTCTTTGGCCTCGAACGCGCGGTTACCCTCGGCGACGGCTTCGGCGAGGACACGGGGGGTGAATTTCGGCTCCTCTGCGAGAAGCGTCTGGGCCAGCAAGATGGCCAGTGCGGACAGGACGACGAGCCTCATTTTCCAGCCAGTTCGCGGGAGCGGCGCTCGGCGGCGCGGACCGCTTCGATGAAGGCGGCGCGGACACTGCGGTTTTCGAGTTCCGTGAGAGCCGCTGCGGTGGTGCCGCCGGGGCTGGTGACCATATCGCGAAGAACAGCGGGGTGCTCTGAGGTGGCTTTCGCGAGTTCGGCCGCGCCGAGGACGGTTTGGATCGCCAAGTCCTGGGCGAGCTTGCGGGGCAGCCCGCAGGAAACGCCACCATCGGCGAGAGCTTCGATCATGAGAAAAACATAAGCCGGGCCGCTGCCGCTCAAGCCAGTAACCGCATCGAGGAGTTTTTCCTCCACCGGGTAAACCTCGCCGATGCTGGAAAAAACGGATTCCGCTAATTCTCGATCCTGCGGAGTGGTATCCGCGCCGGGGGCGTAGGCCGTGGCGGAGCGACCGACTATGGCTGCGGTGTTAGGCATCGCCCGAATCAGGCGAGCGCCGGGGGCGAGTTTTTGGAGGGTTTCGAGGGAAAGTCCGGCGGCGATCGAGACGAGCAGTTTGTTTTTCAACGCCTCGCCGGTTTGTTTAAGCGCCTTCGCGGCATCCTGGGGCTTCACGCACAAGATCAAAACCTCGGCCTTGGCGGCTGCTTCGGTGTTTTCGGAAACGATCTTGATTGAGGTGGCATCGCGAAGGCTTTGGAGCAAGTCCGGCTCGGGGCAGGCGGCAACAATTTCCGAGGGCTCGCAAACATTCGCCCGGAGCATTCCTTGAATGATGGCAGAGGCCATGCGGCCGGCACCGAGAAACGCGTATTTCATAAGGTGCAGGCTAGTGGGGCGGGAAAATTTTGGGAAGGATGTCTTCAGTCCAAAAGCGAGACGAGCCATTCTTGCATGAGTCCATAAATGCTGATTTGGAGCAGGGCATAGTCGCGTTGGTTCTCGAGATTCTCCGGTTGCTTGGACATTTCCTTATCGGAAAAACCATGGAACTCGAAGAGCGCGAGGCGGGCTTGGTTGAGGGCGCTCAGCCAGTGGTCGATGTGGTTTCTTGGAATGTGCAAAGTGCGTTGGCCGGATGAGTCCGGAGAGGCCCGACGGAGATCGGCTTCCACGACTTCTCGGGAGGATGTAAATGCGCTGTGCAGTTCGGGCTGCACGAAAGCCTTCCAATCCTCGCGCAAAACCTCAGCGCCGGAATCGTTGCTTGGCGTCTGGAAAAATCTCGCCTCTATGCGAGGATCGTCCAGCTCGGCGGCATGGCGAATTTCGGAAAGTATTTTGAAAAGCAGGGAGTCGATGCCTTCGAAACTCACGCCGCCATCCTCCAGAATGTTGATGCGGATTTTCACTGGTGTTGGGCTTTCTCGAGTGTGGCTAGGAGGAGGTGCGAGTGGAGCTGCTGGACATACAACTCGGCCTGCTCGCGGCAACCGCTCCAGAGGATCGAGCGGCCGTTGTTGTGGACTTCCATCATGTGGCGCTCGGCTTTTTCGCGGGGGAAACCGAAGACGCGGCGGAAAACCATGGCCACATAACTCATGAGATTCACGGGGTCATTGTGAACCACGACATTCCAGACGGCGTCGAGGTCCGCCTTGTCCTTGGTTTTGATTTCGGGAGTGTCGAGCGCGGCCATGGTCGGGTCAGGCGGCACGGAGCGAGCCGGTTGGTTTTTCTCCCGATAGGCAATTTTCAATAATGCCCCACAGTGACTGGATCGGGGCAGTGCGCATTTCTAAAAAAAGCAGCGCGGCGCGTGTCATGGGCAGCGGGATGTGGAAGACCGAGGCTCTTGCCGCGAAGATCACGGCAAAATGGCCTGGAGCTTTGCCGTGCTTTACGGCATCGCAATACTTCAAGAGAGTGGATTCGCTGGCGGGCGCCGTAAAGTTTGTGGCGAGCTGTCTGCCTGCGGCGAGGTGGGTTTTGGCCAGAGGTCCGGCGAGATCGAGTTGGCGGTCAATTTCGATCAACTCGCGACTGCCAATCTTGCACGCAGAGTGGGCTTTTTCGACCGCCGGGGAAACCCCGGGAATCCACACCGAGTCGCGCCAGCTCTGGAGTTCCAGAGTCGAGTTTGGATCGCCCTGGAAAGTCAGAAGTCCCAGGGAATCGAGGCAGGGCGC
>JBIPMC010000318.1:0-2707 GCA_044369345.1 Terrimicrobiaceae bacterium | reverse complement strand
CCGATCCACGCCGACATGATTGGCTACCCCGAGGCCTACTACACCCCGCCGCTTGACGCCGTCGAGAGCGTGGAAATCGTGCGCGGCGGCGCTGCGCTCATGTATGGCCCGCAGCCAGCCGGCGCGATCAATTTTGTGATGAAAAAACCGCCGATCGACACGCCGTTCACCGTCGAGAGCACAAACATCATCGGCAGTTTCGATATGTATTCGAACTTCACCTCGTTCGGCGGCACGATCGGGCGATTCGGGTATTACGGTTACTACGATCACCAGCAAACCCAGGGCTTCCGGCAGGCGAATAGCGACTTTTTCTTGAACGCCTGGGGCGGCACCTTCGCGCTCGACGCCACCGGCACCTTCCGCAGCTATCTGAACATGACCGCCTATGACGAGACCCACGGCGAGCCCGGCGGGTTGACTTTCGAAAAAGGCCCGAACGCCGTGAATTACAACACCGACCGAGACGGCACTTCCCGCTTCCATGATCGCATGCGGGTGAGTCGCTACGCCGTCTCGCTCATCAACGAGTGGGATATTTCCGACCGCACGCTCATGACCTTCCGCACTTGGTGGGACTATTACCTGCGCTTCAGCCGACGCCAGAACGGGGGAGGATTCGGCACACTGCCGACCGGCCCCACGGCCCAGACGAACCAGATCGAGAACCAGCAATTTTACAACTTCGGCTTCGAGCCCCGGATCAGCCACAATTGGGAATGGCTCGACAATACCCACACGCTCACCGGCGGCATGATGTTTTACTACGACTGGTCCCCGCGCACCGACCAGCGTGGCAACTCGCCGACAGCCATGACCGGCACGACGATCAATCTAAGCAATCGCGAGTCCGTTTATTACAGCCTTTTTTCAGAGAATTTGTTCCAATTCGGAAACCTTTCGATCACACCCGGCTTCCGCCTCGAAAACATCTGGCAAAGCGTTCGCGAACTCGTGAACACAGCCTCCTTCCAAACCGGGAATCCTCTTCAGGATGAAACCACATACAACTTCGCCCCGCTCTTTGGCATCGGCGTCGAATATGACTTCACGCCCGAGGTTGCCGTTTACGCCAATGTTTCGCAGGCCTACCGCCCGCCGATTTTCACCCAAGCCGTTCCCACCTCGCCAAATACTCGCGTTGAGGGCACCCTCGAGGAGTCGAATATCACCAACTACGAAATCGGCTTCCAAGGTGAGCCAAACTCTTGGCTCAATTGGGATACCAGTTTCTTCCTGATCGATAACTCCGACCAAATCGGCACGCAGGCTGTGAACGAGGGCCAAATCACCACGGTCATCCAAAATGCTGGCCGCTCTGTGGTTTATGGATGGGATCTCTACACGGAGCTCGACCTCGTCGGCATGGCCGATACCTTTTGGAACAAGGGCGCCCCCGTCGCCGCCAAAGGCTCGAAGCCTGTCTCGAAATCCTGGGTGGACCGCTACGGCTCTCTCTCCGCCTTCACCGCGCTCACCCTGCAGACCGGCGAGTTCATCAGCGGCCCGAATGTCGGAAACACCCCGCAATACCTCTCCGATTATGTCCTTCGTTTAGGAATGACTTATAACTGGCGCGATCGAGTCAAACTCGCCCTCCTCGGCAACTTCATGGGCGACTCCAACGCCTCCGACAACAACGCCCCAAACCGCTTTATCCCCGCCTACAGCGTGTGGGATTTAACCGCCGAGGCCAAAGTCTGGCGCGACACGGTCAGCGTCATCGCCGGAGTGAATAATCTCTTCGGTGCCGACTACTACGCCCGCATCCGCTCCGACGGCATCGACCCCGCCGCTCCCACAAATTGGTATGCCGGGATAAAAGTAGAGTTTTAAATCCTAATAAAGAACGCAATAAATTCCATTTTTACCTATTGGTAAAATGCAAGTTTTGCCCGAAAACCGAGGATTTCGGCGACCCCAAATCGAAACCCAAAGGGTAGGGGCGGCTCGCCGAGCGGTCCCCAGTTTCAGGTGCGAAGCACCGTTAGAGAAAACCGGGGCCCGGCAAGCCGTAGCCGCCCCAAACTTCAAGCGATTCCGAGAATCCAGCCTTCCACCTTGGCCAGGCTTTGCTCGAGCGGGCGCAAGGTTGGGGCAAAATAGGCGCTCAATTTTCCTGCGGCATCGGTTTCCTGCATCCAGCGCGCCGCGCTGTAGGCGTCGTGCTGGTCGGATGTCCGGTCCTCGATTGGGAAGGTTTTGCTCCACAGGGAGGGGTAGATCTCGGCAATCACGGAGCGATCCGCTGGCGGAGTCCAACCATCGAATGGCCAGAAATGTAGGCGCGGGCCGAGTTGACGGCGCAAGTAAAGAAGCCAGGGCAGGCCGGCGTGGGTGGACTTTGCCACGCTGCCCGGCACATCGAAGTGAAAGACGGACTTTGCGCGGCTCCGCTCTTCCGTCATGCGCCGCCATCGGGAAAGCCCCGTGCGGGCCGCGCCGTTCCCGTAGGTTCCTTTACGAATGAAATCCACATACATGTTCTTCTCATCGGAGGGCCAGTGTTTTTGGAAGTCTTCAAGAAATATCGGCCACTCGGACGGGATACGATGGACCTCGAAATACCGAAGTGGAAAGGAAAACGCATGGTCGATGCCGACAAGCGTCGGAGGCCCATCGCGGAGGGTTTCCGCGAGCCATTCGGCCAGACCCCGGCGTGTCCAATGCTTGCGCGGACTGGGTGGCGGCGGAACCTCGGTGGGCG
>JBIPMC010000399.1:0-2707 GCA_044369345.1 Terrimicrobiaceae bacterium | reverse complement strand
ACACCAGCACAGTGCTTAATGATCGACGATAATTTGCAAAATATAGATGGCGCGGAAGCTGTAGGCATGAGGGGGCACCACTTCCTAGATGAAGCTCGACTCAGAAACACGCTCTACCAACTGTCAGTGGAAAACTAATCTCGCACTTAACTTTATTACAGCATTTTTTAAATATTTAATAGAAGTAGCCAGAATTCCGCGGACTGCGACGTTGATGGTAAACAGGAATGTGGTCTTGTGAACTATTCAGAAGGAGAAGAGGATGCGAAAGAGCACAGTGTTCGTGGCTTCTACACTCGACGGGGCTTCAGGACTCGTCGACGAGATCAGGTCAGTGGGAGAGCTGCGCGGAGCACGGGTAATCTACCACGGCACGGCTCGCGGACGCGACGCGCACTCGCGCGAACAGATCGCGGAACAGATCGCAGCGTGTGACTGTTTCCTGGTCGTGCTCCGAGGCTATTATGGCGAACTCGTACCGGCACACGACCGCTCATTTGGACATCTGCAGGTCGAGATGGCCATCGAGACGGGCGTTCCCTGCCTCTGGGCCTACGGCCTCGAGATTCCCGCTTCAGATGTCGAAGTAGGAGCCTCCGAGGAGCGGCACGAAGGGTACCGGCGTCTCGTATCGCAGCTTGAAGCGCGGGGTACCCTCGAGAAGGTGCAGACGGATAACGAACTGACGATGCGCTTGCGCCACGGGTTCAATTGGCTGTTCCGTCAGCGCGTCGAAGAGAGGCGCATCGTGCTCGTGAGCAGCACCTACCGTGATCTCGCAGAGGAACGCAGTGCGCTACGCGACGCCGTTGGCACGTCAGGGCTGGGCATGCCGTTGATCATGTTCGAGGACCTGCCGAAGGGGATGGATGCAATGGAGACGTCCAAACGTCTGGCGCAGAAGGCCAGCCTCTACTTCGGTCTGCTCTCCGAGCAGCGCGGCTCGCTCGTCCCCGGCAGAGACCAGAGCTACACGGAACTTGAGTACGAGGAGGCCGCCAGGGAACGACGCCCGATCGTGCTGTTCGAGAACCCGGACCTGCGCATTTCGGCGACCATGAACCAGTCGTGGGCGGACCGGAAGCGAGCGCTCGACTTCAACAACAGCCTGCGCGAGCGACACCCGCCCGTCCACCGCTTTGCGAACTCCGCCGATCTCTATAACAAGGCGCTCGACGTCATCTGCCAGCTACAGGACGAGGGCATCTTGTTCTCGGAGGAGATGTCCCTGCTCGAGGCCTCGCGCCGAGAGCTGCCGCCGGCGCCGTGCTTCGTCCACGACTACAACCTTGCCGTCGAATCGTCCCTGATCGGGCGCGAGGAAGACCTTCAGGCGCTCAACGAGTGGATCGCCGACCCGACGTGCCCCCACTTCGCGAAGAGCATCTTTTGCGTCGAGGCGTTCGGAGGCATGGGTAAGAGCGCACTGGCGTGGACCTGGGTCCGGAGCTTGCAGAAACAGACCTTCGACGCCGTCATCTGGTACAGCTTCTACTCCGTTGAGTTGGGTACCCACGAGTTCGCGGAGAGCGTACTGCCCTACCTCTCGCGCCTGTCCGGTGTGGACGACATCGTCAACAGCGACGCGTCGCCCCTCGAGCAGGTCCTGCAGATCCTCGAGCGCAAGAAGGTCCTGCTCGTGCTCGATGGCCTCGAGCGGCGGATGAAGCTCTACACCGAGTTCGGCGCCCGGTCGAAGGAGGGGGCTGAGCTGGACCGCATCGTCGATGACCGCATCGAGCGCCATACCCTCGCCTTTGACGAGTACCCACGTGAGATCGCTCAGGATCTCGCCCGACGCGAGTGCTTCAGTCTGATCGAGGAGGACGCCGACTTGCTCCGCCGGCTCGCCTCGAGCCCGACTTCTCGGACACTGGTCACGAGCCGCTTCCTGCCTTCGGACCTTGAGCTGCCGGACCGAATGGGCACCCTCGACGGAGTCAAACGCCACAAACTTCCCGAGTTCGGCCTGACCAAGGCTAGGTCCTTGGCCGCTTCGCTGCAGGTGGCCTGGAGCGCCGAGTTTGATAAGCTGTTCGAGACCGTGGGGGGCTATCCTCTTTACCTGGCCCTCGCCTTTGTGTACGTGCGCGGCACAAGCCAGGAGGACCTGAAGACCCACGAGGAGCGGCGCAAGAAGCTCGCTGGCGCATTGTCCGGCTCAGCGGAAGCCGCGCGGGTTGCGGTGGTCACCCTCGGGATCGAGCGCCTCAACAACAAGCAACGCGAGATCCTATACGAGATCGAAGCATGTCCGATCGGGTCGAGCTTCTCTTACCTACGCCGTTCCCTCTGCGGTCATGGCATGACCTTTGAGCGCCCCTCGGAGCTCGAACGAGAGCTCCGTTACCTCCACGCGCGCAAGCTCGTCGGCTGGGACGCTAACTCCGGCAGCTGCGACATGCACCCGGTCGTCCGCGAGGCCGTCCGGCTGCAGGGCACGCCCGAGCTGCGCGAGCGGCTCCTCGATCGGCACAAGAAGGTGATGCCTGAAGTGTCGCTTTCCGGGCGCGTGACGGCGCTCGTGTCTCCGTTCATGCGACGCCAGCTCACGCGCTTGAATCTGCTCCAACAGGTCGGCAAGCTCGAAGAGGCAGCCAGCTTCTACCTCAGGTACATCGACGACCTGCTGCGATACCACTCGGCCGAGATCGACCGTCGCCGGGACTATGTCGAAGGCCTTCTGCGCTTCGAGGACCAGCTGTCG
>JBIPMC010000317.1:0-2710 GCA_044369345.1 Terrimicrobiaceae bacterium | reverse complement strand
CGCCGCTGTCCGCGTCCTCGCCGCCGAGCGCACCTTTTGGGAAAAAGCCTGCCTGCTTCACGAAGAAACATTTCGCCCTGCCGACAAGCCACGAAAGCTCCGCATGGCCCGGCATTACTACGATCTCTGTTGCCTGCTCCGAGCCGGAATAGGCAAGCAGGCGCTGGCGAATACCGCCCTCTTCCAGCGTGTCGCCGAGCATCGGGAAATCTTCTTCCGTTACTCTTGGGTGGACTACACGACCCACAAGCCCGGCACCTTCCGCCTCTCACCGCCCGCAGAGCAACTGCCAAATTGGCGCTCGGACTACCAAGCCATGCTCGGCCCCATGTTTTTCGGCGATGTTCCTGACTTCGACGAAATCATGCGAGCCGTGAGCGAGTTCGAGAAAACCTTCAACGCCACTGCATGACCGCTGCTCTTCCATCGCTCGCCAATCTGAAGCCCAATCCCGACTGGGCCTCGCTCCCGCTCTTCGACCGCGCGGGCTGGAAGCGTGTGCGGTTTGGGGGTGTGGTGGAGAACTGCGCTGAGACCTGCGTCCCGGCGGCTCTGCCGGAGGATTTGGTTTGTGGGATTCGGCGCCTTCGCGCCTGATTCTTGGGTCCGCTCGGCGAGCCGCCCCTACCCTGGCCCTTTCGATTCGCGCTCATCTTCCGGCATTCGCGGGCTGCTCCAAAACGGCAGAGGACTGCCGATTCTACATCGGCCCCTCCGCGCCTCCGTGAGAGTCCCGAAAAAGAAAAATGGTCAGCCGACATGAAAGCTTGATTCCGCCTTGATCCGCGGGCAGGGCGTCGTCCTGCCACCATTCGTGCGGGAAGGTCTCGAACCCATGGCGGGTCATGCGAGAATTTCCGCAAGACCTTGCGGGGAGTAAATGGACACTCCTGCGATGGTTTGGCCGTAGAGTCGGCCGAAATGGGTTTTATCGCCAGTGAGGAGGGCTTGGCATCGGTGCTGGATGGCGGAGGCGAGCACGGGGCGGTCTTTTTCGGGGAGGAGGAGGTCGAGGCTCGGAGCGGACAAGGCGGGCGGGCTCGCGAGGCGGGTGATGGCGCGCAGGAGGTTTTCGAAATCGGACAGTGCGGCGGGGAATTTTTGCTCCAAGTTTCGGCGGGCTTCGGCGATCACGTATTCGTCGGCCACACATTCATGGCCGCGGATTGGAATTTGATCGACGAGTTGGCGGATGGCTCCGGAGGATTTTGCGGCGGAGAAAAGAATGTTGGCGTCGAGAAAAACACGCATCGGCTATGGACTCGCGAGGGGTGGGTTTTTCTGGAACCAAGCGGCCAACTCGGCCTCAGCCTCATCGAATTCGGCGATCCGCTTGTCCGAATAAATCTCGATGGGCACGGTGACGGCCGGCCGCAGGAGGATGCCCTCCGGCGTGGTCTCGGCGATGAGGTTATCTAGGGGGCGCAGGCCTGCGGCCTCGCGCATCTTCGCAGGCAAGGCAATGAGTCCGCGGCCGGATAGGGTGAGCGTGGCTTTCATGGAGCCAATGTTGCAGAATTGCAGAAAAACTGCAAATGTGCTTTTCGTAGATTTTTATTGTAAGGCGGGCGTCCCGCCTACCATCAAACGACTTACCCACGAAGGCGAGACGTCCGCGCTACATTCAGAAGTCCAGAAGCAAGCTGCTTTTGGTATCAGCAGTTGGTGAGTGCTGAATGCGGGGGCCCATCACCGGTGCGCGAGTTTTTCAAAGGAAATATCGAGCGGGGCGTAGTCCTGCCAACCCTTCCAATCGAAATGCCACCATTCGTGCGGGAAGGTCTCAAACCCGTGGCGGGTCATGATGGCTTGAAGCTTGTCGCGGTTTTGGCGCTGCTCCTCGCTCCCGCCGGGATAATCTGCGGCGGCTTTTTCGGAAAAATCGTCGAAGTCGCTGGGCATGGGGAGTTCCCTGCCGAGCTTGTCCACGAGGGTGACATCCACCGCCGTGCCACGGGTGTGGCGGCCCCTGTTGACGGCAGGATTGGAGACAAAGTGCTCGTCATGGATGAGGTCCCACATCTTTTGCTGGACCGAGAGTGGGCGATAGCCGTCGTAGATTTTGAGGCCGAGGCCCTCGGCGGCGAGTTCGTTTTGGATGGCTTGCAGGGCGGGAACCAGATCGACATGCACGAAAGCGGCGGGGAACGGGTAGAGCCTCTCGCCGGTGAAATTGTAGCAGGTCGCGTAACGGATTTCCTCCAGCGGGGGCCGGTCGAGGGTGCGAACATTGGCGAGGTGCTCTGGAGAGGCATCGGCCGATGCAACGAGGGCGGGAAAGAGGAACGAAAGGGCTTTCGCCGGGTGCGGATGAGGAAATTTCAGGTTCATGGATCGGAAGGGCTGGCTCACACCGTTTTGGAAAATATGGGACGAAGATCGAACGCCGCGAGGGCGGCGGCGCACCTCAAACCGGATTGAAGTCGGCGTAGGCGATGCATTGCCAGTCCGGTCCAACCCGCTGCCAGACACTCAAACGCGGCGAGAATTCCTTGGAGAGCAACTTGCCTCCGACCATCTCGGAGGCGCTCAGCCAGAAGCTGACGATGAGGTTGGGGCCTGCTTGGGTGACCTTGAAATCCTTGAAACGAACTTCGCCAAGATTCATTTCCTTCATCAGCTTCATGGCTTCGGTGCGACCAATCGAGCCATGATCGGTGACGAACTGGCAAGCGGGGGACATGAGTTGCTCAAGGGCTTGCCAGTTTTT
>JBIPMC010000050.1:0-9173 GCA_044369345.1 Terrimicrobiaceae bacterium | reverse complement strand
AAATCCATTTTGGAATCGGCCTTCATGTCGCTGGCAATGGAGTCTTCTTCCGCACTGGCCGATTGGATCAAAAACAATTCCGGCCACGCGGCGATTCATGACGCCCAAGAGGTCCAGGCAGGGATCGAGTAAAATCGGTTAATTTCTGGTGGCGGCAAACTGCCATGGCGGCAGTTTACGACACGAAGGATATGCCGACTTGCTTTCTCGGATGTCAGGCGGTTGGCTCCGTGCCTGATTCGCACCCGCCACAATGGCTTTACTGAGTATCATTATTCCCGCCTACAACCGCGCGCATTGTATTGCGCGGGCACTGGAGTCCGTGCGGGCGCAGCAGTTGGGAGATTTTGAATTGGTGCTCGGGGATGATGCTTCGAGCGATGGAACTTGGGAGGTTGTTCAGCGGGAATTTCCGCAGGCAAAGTTGGCTCGGCTTGAGGTGAATTCTGGCGCGGCGGCGGCTCGGAATGCGGCGCTGCGGGTGGCGACGGGCGAGTTCCTGGCGTTTCTGGATTCGGATGATGAATGGCGGCCGGGCAAGCTCGCGGCACAGTTGGGGTTTCTTGAAAAACATCCGGAGGTGGCGGCTTGTGCGACTTCGCATGTGTTCTGCCGCCGCGATGGATTGCGCCGTGAAGTGGTGGTGGAAAACACTGGGGATTGGAGCCGACGGTTGCTGTCGGGTCAGCCGTTTCACGGGGCGAGCACGCCGGTGGTGCGGCGGGCGGTGTTGGAGTCGGTGGGATTCCAAGATGAGTCGCTGCGCGTTTTAGAGGATTGGGATTGGATGCTGAGAATCGTGCAACGGCATCGGATTCATGTTCTGCCAGAAACACTCGCAGTAATCCATGAGAATGGGCCTTCGGATGCGGACCACACTTTGATTTCGACGAAGCGGTTTTTGGAAAAGCACGACGGGGATTTTTTGGCGTTCGGCACGGAGCATCGCCGCAGGGTGGTGTCGCAGCATTGGGAGAATGCGGCGCGTAGTTTTTTCCGTCATGGTCGGAACCGCGAGGGGATGGATTGTCTGGCGAAGTCGTTGGTGGTTTCGCCTGGGAGGAATCCCGGGTTGGCGGTGGCATTTCCGCTGGCGTGTGTTGATGTGTTGGCGGGAACACGGTTTCTGCGGCGGGTGCTGAGGGCGCGGGGCGGGTATTCGATTTTGTGAAAAACGGGTCGATTCGACGGGCGGGTTGTGGGATTTTGTGAGTCGCAATGCCTTACGATCCCAAACCGGCGAAGGCCGCGAGGTTGAACATGTTCCACTTGATCGCGGACAAGATCGAGCGAGATCCAGCGTTGTTGCAGAGGGACCTCGACAATATCGCGCGTTGGATCGCGAATGGGTCCACGCAACAGGACAAGCTGCGCGAATGGGAGCGGATGATTCTGGCGGCGAGGAAGTCGGGAGAGGGGATGGAGGCGCAGTTGAAGGCGCTGCGGGAGGAAAGCGAGAGGGCGGAATTTTTTCGGAACTTCGCGCTGTTTGCGGGGGTGTTGACGACGGCGGAACGGAGGCCGCTTATTCAAGAATGCTCATACAGCCATTAGAACATCTGGCGCAGTCGGCTTTGGTACTGGCCCCGTGCCGGAAGATTTTTGTTTTGGGTTCCTCATCGATTCTCGCGAGCTTTCCCGAGTTGGGAGAAGCGGGATTGCTCAACAATAATACTTTCGTTGCCGACTTGCTCTTGGATCCGGTCAATAAGGGTGTCGTTGAGCTATTGAAGGAGGCGATTGGTGAAGGGAGTTTGTTTGAAAAAGAAAAGGGCTGCCATGCCGACATCTTGCATCCCTCTATTGTCGAAATGCTGCCGCCCGGGGGAGGAGATCGGTTGGTGGCGGTGCGTGGATTCGACAATGTGTTTGCGCTGCAGCCGCTGGATTTGGCGGCGGTGAAAATCGTGCTGGGGCGGGAGAAGGATTTGGTGCTGGTTCGCCGGCTGCTCGAGCTTGGGAAAATCTCGTTCGAGGATTTAAACCATCGTTGGAGTTCGATGGCTCTGGGTGAGCGGGAGCTTTTTCGGAGCGGGCGTAATTTGGAGGAGGTCACGAAAGGTATTCGCGGGGAATGAAGATTCTTTTTCTTTCGAGCTACGCGCATTTGGTTTTGGAGAAAAACACGACGCGCGTTTCCGGCGGTGCCGAGTTGCAGGTGGCGTTGCTGGCGCGGGAGTTGGCGGGGAGGGGAGTCGAGGTCGTGATTCTGGGGGGCGACACGGGGCAGAAGGATGGATCGGCCATTGATGGAGTAAGGCTTCGCACGGGGGGGCGATTTCACAGCGGAAATCCGGCAGCGATGCTCGGATCGGCACCGAGGATTTATTCGGTGATTCGGGAGGAAAAACCGGACTGGGTTTTTCTATTGGGCTGGACGGCTTGGATGGCAGCAGTGGTGGCGATGCGTGGCTTGTTGGGTTATCGGGCGGGATTCATCTGCGGGCTCGACAGCGAATTGACGGGAGACTTTCGGCGGGAGAACCCGGTGCGCGGCGGGTTGTTTGAGTGGGGTGTGCAGCAGTGTGATCTGCGCTTTGCGATGACGGTGCATCAGAGGGATCTTTTCGCGAAGCGTGGCTGGAGCTGCGCGATGTATCGGAATTTGATCTTGCCCAGGGCGTTTCCAAATCAGGGGATGAAAAAGGTGGATTTTCTTTGGGTGTCGCGCTGCCAACCGGTGAAGCGACCGCATTTGTTTTTGGATTTGGTCGAGGTGTTGCCCGGGCATTCGTTTGAAATGGTATGCCCGCGAGAGAATGTGGGGCTATGGGAAAGCGTCGCGGAGAGAGGGGCGAAGTTGGCGAATCTGAGCTTTATCGAAAAAGTGCCCTACCATGAAATCCAGCATCACTACGATGCGGCGCGGGTTTTTGTGAACACCTCGGAGTGGGAGGGGTGGCCGAATAGTTTTATTCAGGCGGGGTTGGGAAGGACGGCGTTGCTTTCGCTGGCCGTGAATCCCGATGGGATTTTCGAGAGGTTCGGATTGGGGTGTTTTGCGGCGGGAGATTTCGAACGGCTTGCATCGGACGCGCGGGCGATGATTGCTGATGCGGCTCAACAAGAGGCTATGCAGGCTGGTTGCGCGCGGTTTGTCGCGGAGATGCACGACAACGCTCAGGAGACAGAGGCGTTTCTGGCGGGATTGAGGAAATTTTAGCAGCGGATTGTCGCGAAAGCAGCGGCTTGGAAATTTGGCGAAATTTCCTCGGTGATCGGAGAGGCGTGGCCGGCCGCGAGGTGATGGGCTGCGGCGTAGGCGATCATGAGGGCGTTATCGGTGAGGAGATCGCGAGGTGGGAAGAGGAGTTCAAGGTCGTGCCGTTCGGCTTGGGTGGTGAGAGATTGGCGGAGGGACGAGTTGGAGCTCACGCCACCGCTGACGGCGATGATTCGTCGGCCGGATTGGCGGGCGGCTTTGAGGAGTTTCGAGGCCAGCACATCGACGACGGCGGCTTGGAAAGAGGCGCAGAGGTCGGGAAGACTGGATTGCGCGGGCGGGCCGTGTTTTTCAAGAAAGATGCGGACCGAGGTTTTCAGGCCGCTGAAGCTGAAATCGAAATCGCCTGAATCGATCATGCCGCGCGGAAAGTCGAACCGTGCAGGATCGCCATCGGTGGCTAGGCGGTCGATCAGGATGCCGCCGGGATATCCGAGGCCGAGGAGTTTGGCTGTTTTGTCGAAAGCCTCGCCTGCGGCGTCGTCGAGTGTGCGGCCGAGAAGTTGGTATTTTCCAAAACCTTCGACATCGAGAAGCATGGTGTGGCCGCCGCTCACGACCAGCGCGGTGTGGGGCGGGATGGTGTCGCGTCCAAAAAACGGCGAGAGCAAATGGCCCTCGATGTGGTTTACGGCGAGGAAGGGTTTCGCAGCGCCCGCCGCGAGGCCTTTGGCGAGCGATGCGCCAACCAGAAGGGCGGAGGCCAGGCCAGGGCCGGTGGTGGCGGCAATGGCGTCGAGTTCGGAAAAATCGAGTCCAGCTTTTTGCATGGCGCGGTCGATAATCTGTGGGCCTCTAGCGAGGTGGTTGCGCGACGCAACCTCGGGAACCACGCCGCCAAACTCGGAATGGATTTCGGCCTGGCTGAAAATCTCATGCACGCGCACTTCCTCAAATCCCGTCAGCACGGCGGCGGCGGTTTCGTCGCAGGAGGTTTCGATGGCGAGGATCGTGGGCATGGCGGTCAATTCAGTTTGGCGTGGAGGAGCGCGCCTTGAAGGGCGTCCACGGCGCGTTCGAGTTGCGGATCCCAGATAAGCGCGTCGGGTTTTGATGGATCTTCGCGTTCGCGGCGGGAGCGCAGGAGCCCGGCCTCCTCCTTGTCAGAGAGAGTGGCCTTGATGTGGGGCGAGACGCCATGCCCATGGATGAGTTTGCGGCCGGGGGTGAAATATTTCGCGGTGGTGAGTCGCGCGGCGGAGCCGTCGGGCAGCGCGATCACGCTTTGAACGGAGCCTTTTCCGAAAGTCGTCTCGCCGACAACCAGCGCGCGGTCGAGATCCTTCAAAGCCCCTGCAACGATTTCCGATCCGCTGGCACTGGCGTAATTCGTCAAAACCACGAGCGGGTATTTTCGAAGAGGAGTGGATTTGTTTGAGGTGCGATATTCACGCGACGGAGAGCGGCCTTCGGTGAAAACCACGAGCGTGTTGGGCGGGAGGAATTGCCCGCAAACATCCACCGCGCTGCCGAGCAGGCCGCCGGGATTGTGGCGAAGGTCGAGGACCAGTGCGTCCATTCCTTGCTTCTCCAATTTGTCGAGAGCGGCGGAGAGTTCGCTGGCTGTGGGTTCGTTGAATTGTGTGATGCGGACATAGCCGATCCGGGCGCTGGATGGCGGGCGGGATGGGAGGATTTGGGCATCTTTCACACTCGGCACCTTGATGATTTCGCGAACGAGTGCGTAATCCTTGATTTCACCGCTGGAGGGCCGCCGGACTGTCAGGGAAACGGATTCGCCCGGCTGGCCTCGGAGCTTTTCGATGGCGTTGTTCACATCAAGTCTTTCGGTGGTCTCGCCATTGATTTTCAGAATCTGGTCGCCGGGGAGGAGTCCGGCCTTGAAGCCCGGCGTGTCCTCCATCGGGTTGATCACGGTCAGGACACCGCTTCGTTCAGTGACGACCACGCCGAGGCCGCCGAACTCGCTTCGAGTGTCTTCCTGCATGCTTTTGAAGTGTTTCGCATCCATGAACTGGCTGTGAGGGTCGAGTTCATTGAGCATTCCGCGGAGGGCATTGTGGGCGAGGTCTGTGTAGCCGGTTTTCGATTCATCCACATAGTCCTGCCGGATGAGTTGCATCGCGCGGGCGATGAGTTGCAGTTGCTCATAAACCGACGCCTCGGTTTTCGGCGGCGGCTCCTGCGCGACAGAACTTGCCGCAAGAACAACGATGCCGGGAATTTTTAAAAACCAACGCATGGTTCAAGAGAGTAGCATTTGCCGAGCGTTTTCCAAACGCCGCGCTAAAACGCCTCCGCGATTTCAGAGCCGATGATTCGCAAGCCCTCGCGGACATCACGGTCATCCATCGCAAAAGAAATCCGCAGGCACTCGTGGCGGTGGCGCCAGGCCTCGTCGGCATCGCCGAAAAAGAAATACTCGCCGGGCACGACCAGCACGCCCCGTTCTTTCAGGCGCAGGTAAAGTTCTCGCGAGGTTTTCCGGGAGTTTTCCAGCCACAGCCAGAGGAAGAGAGCGCCTTCACTTTCGTGGAGGGCGTAGGGTGCATCGGCAGGAAAAAACTCGGAAACGGCTTCCAGGGCGGCATCACGCTTTCGGAGGTAGTAGGGCTGGATGATCTCGCGGCTGAGACGCGTAATCTCGCCGCTGGCGAAAAGCGGACCGGCAATGGCTTGGCCGAAATTTCCGTTTGCGAGTCCCGTGACCGCCATCATCGACGAAACCGCCGCAGCGACCTCTGGAGGTGCGATCACAAAGGCCGTGCGCGTGCCGGGCAGGCCGAGTTTTGAGAGACTCATCACATGGATCGTGTGGGGCGTCCAGAGCGGCTTGGCCTCGCCAAAGACGATGCCGGGGAATGGCCAACCGTAAGCGTTGTCGATGATGAGTGGGATGTCGCGATCCGCTGCGATTCGTTCCAGCCGGGCCAACTCCGAGTCCGAGATCAGATTTCCGCTGGGGTTGGTGGGGCGCGACAAGCACATCGCGGCGATTTCCGGGCCGGGGTTCAGATGCGAAAAATCGACATGGTATTTGAACCGGTGCGGCGCGGGGCGCGTGATCCCGGGGCGCCGCGAGACGAACATTCCCTCTTCGAGGCCCTGATTCGCATAGCCGATATATTCGGGCATGAGCGGGAAGAGGACTTGGCCTTTCGAGCCGTCGGGCCCCTTTCCAGCGAATAAATTGAAGAGAAAATGAAATGCCGTTTGCCCGCCCGGCGTGGCGGCGATGTTCTCGGGGCCGACGGCCCAGCCGAGTTCGGAGCGGAGAAGATTCGCGAGAGAGGAGATCACGGTGGCGTTGCCGCGCGGGGGATCGTAGATCGCCAGCGTGCGCCGGAGCGTGGAGGGATCTTCGAGGATTTCGCGCATCCGATTTTGCCAGACCGCTTCCATCTCGGGAATGTGCGCAGGGTTTCCACCGCCGAGCATGAGAGGGGCTGGACCGGAGCCGGAGAGCGCCTTCCCGAGGTCATCCATGAGGTTTTCGATGCCGCTGCCAGCGGCGGCGCGTTGTCCAAAGGCGGAGAAATTCATGGGACTTTCGCGGGATTCAATGTGCGGTCGCGCACCAACCACGCGATGCCGATGCAGATTTCATAAAGCAGGCACATCGGGCCGCCCATGAGAAGTAGAGTCACCATGTCGGAGGTTGGCGTGATGATCGCGGCTACCACAAAAATGATCACCACAGCGAAGGCCCGCGCTTTTCGAAGTTGGGCGTGGTCGACCATGCCGAGCTTCACCAGCAGAAGAACAATCAGCGGAAGTTCAAAGGCGAGGCCGAAGGAAATGACGAACTGGGTCGTGAAGGAATAGTATTCCCGGACCGTCCAAGTCGGCTGCCAATTCATCGAGCGCGCGTCGTTGAAAAAGAATTCGAGCGTCTGCGGGAGCACAACGAAATAACTGAACGCCGCGCCGATCAAGAAAAGTCCCGCGCCGATCAACGCCGCCGGGAAAAGCATCCGTTTTTCCTTCGGCGTGAGGGCGGGCAGGATGAACTCCGCGATGAAATAAACGAGGAAGGGAAACGCCAGCACGAGCCCTCCGTAGAAAGACAGCTCCAGCGAGATGGTGAAGGAGTCGGCGACGCCGAGGGATTGGAGGTTGGCCGCGCGCTCGGGGTCGATGGCGATGAGGGGATGCTGGATCAGCGCGGCCAATTTGTCGCGAAAGGCAAAACAAACAACCATGGCCCCGACCAACGCCGAGGCGACTTTGATGATGGTGAAGCGGAGATCCTCGATGTGAGCGAGGAAGGGCTTTTCGACATCGCCCCGGTTGCGGAATTCAAACAGACGCTCGAGCAACATGACTGGGCTAGCCCAACTGGGTCCGCCAGCGCGAGAGTTCGCGCGAAATGTTGTCCGGCGAGGGGGCCCCGATGGTTTTGCGGGCGGCCAGGGCGGATTGGAGTTGGAAGGTGGATTTTACAATCTCGGGCGTGAGGATGGGCGAGGCTTTCAGGAACTCCGCCGAATCCAAGCGGTCCAGGGGAGTATTCAAATCCCGGGCAAGGGCGACGAGGCCACCGACGATTTCGTGGGCTTTCCTGAAAGGAACACCGGCATCGACCAAGCGGTCGGCGAGATCGGTGGCGAGCAAAAGCGGGTCGCCAGCGGCTTCGAGCGCGCGGTCCTCGCGGAGCGAGGCGGCGGAGAACATCTCAGCGAGAATCGCGAGAGTGTCGGAGGCTGTTTTCACCGAATCAAAAACCGCCTCTTTGTCCTCCTGCATGTCGCGATTGTAGGTGAGGGGAAGGCCTTTCATCACGGTGAGGAGAGTCAAGAGATTGCCGTAGAGTCGCCCTGTCTTGCCGCGTGCGAGTTCGGCGATGTCGGGATTTTTTTTCTGCGGCATGAGGCTTGAACCGGTCGTGTGACGGTCGCTCAATTCCAGAAATCCAAACTCTGCCGAGGCCCACAGGATCACATCCTCGCTGAGGCGCGAGAGGTGCATCCCGGCGATGGCGAGCGCCGCCAAAACCTCGCACGCGAAATCCCGGTCGCCCACGGCATCCATGCTGTTGGTGGTGACGCGGGCAAAACCCAACTCGCGCGCCACCGCCTCGCGGTCCAAAAGAATCGTCGATCCCGCGATGGCGCCAGAGCCGAGCGGCATGGCATCCATGCGGGCGCGGGCGTCGCGGAGTCGGCCGGCGTCGCGGTCGAGCATTTCGACATAGGCCAGAAGATGGTGGGAGAAAAAGACCGGCTGGGCGCGCTGGAGGTGTGTGTAGCCCGGCATGATGGCGTTTCTGTGCCGCTCGGCGAGACCGATGAGTGCGCTTTGCAGGCCGTGAATTTTCTTTGTGAGAGCCTCGCAGGCCTCGCGAAGCCAGAGTCGAAAATCCAGCGCGACCTGATCGTTCCTGCTTCGCGCGGTGTGGAGCTTCGCTCCAGCCGGGCCGATGCGCTTGGTTAGCTCGGCCTCGATGTTCATGTGAACATCCTCGAGATCCATTTGGAACTCGAAGCTCCCCTCCTCGATTTCGGCGAGGATTTGGCGCAGGCCCGACTCGATTTTTTCAAATTCCTCGCCCGACAGAATGCCAGCGGATTTCAGCGCGCGGGCGTGGGCGATGCTGCCCGCGATGTCGTGGCGGTAAAGTTGCCAATCGGTCGAAACCGACTCTCCGTAGCTTTTGAGGAGATCGGATTGCTCCTCTTTAAATCGTCCCTTCCACATCGGCGTTCAGGCTTTCGCGCCCTCCAAATTGGCTTTTTTGCAGGTGCCGCGCTGCTGGAACTCATCGCAGCGGGCTTCGATGGTGAGGCGCTTGTTGGTGGGAGAAAATCCCAGCCGGCGCGAGATGCAGTTTTCCAGTAGTTCCATGTTTGGGTCCTCAAATTCGATGATTTTTTTGCAATCCACACAGACGAGGTGGTTGTGCGTGGGGTGCTCGAGGAAATTGGGATCGTAGATTTTCGTGTCGCCGCCGAGATCGAGTTCGCGCAGGAGGCCGCTTTCCACGAGGATC
>JBIPMC010000049.1:0-9218 GCA_044369345.1 Terrimicrobiaceae bacterium | reverse complement strand
CTGCTGGCCCTCTTGGTCTATTCCTACTGCAGCGGAACTTTTTCCAGCCCCCAGATCGAAGCCTCCACCCACAGCGATGTCGCCGTGCGTTTCCTCTGCGCCAACACCCACCCCGAGCGCGCACCGATTTTTGTTTTCACCCAAACGACCGAGACCGTCCGCCATCAGGCCCTCAACTGGAACTCCCACGCTTTCCAACTCGATTTCACCACAGAGGCCGAGGAGACCTTCAACGAAGCGGAAAAAATTCTGATCAAACGAAAACTCGTCTCGACTGGCGACAAGCTCATCGTCCTTCGCGAACTCATCGAAGGCGAGGAGCGCTTCGAATCGATCCAGATCCGCACCGTGCCTTGAGGCGATTCAGGATTGATGCCGCAGCCGCTCCAGCTATGTCAGCGGCCGCGCCAACACCGTGATTGGCACATCCTGCAGCATCGGGCGCTCCAGGATTTCAAAACCGCAGCGCTGAAAGAGCTTTTCTGCGGACTCCGTGAAAACATGCAACCGCTTCGCGCCTGCAGCCGCCGCGCACTCGATAGCAGCTTGCACCAGCTCCAAGCCATGTCCGCGACCTCGCCTCTGCGGAACCACATAAAGACTGGCAAGCCACGGATCCAAATCCAGCCGCGCCGGACAGTCGCCGAAAACTACACTCACAGATCCCATCAACTCCATCCCCTCATGCAAAACAAGCGTCGCAGGCAAGGATCCATCCGCTTTTTGATTCAAAAACTCTGACAGAGCGGCCTGCACATCCCAATCCACGTAAAGATGTTTCCACTCCGCAGCATGCAAAGCAGCGAGCTCATCACGAAAAAACGGAACATCCGCAAGGTGCGAAATCATAAATTATAGCGCTGCAAAATTTTGCTCACGCCAAGGGATTCACAACCTCGAGAAAACCGAATTTTTTGAAGTCGGTGTCGGCCGTGTAAAACCGTCGCACGCCGTGTTGCCTGAGGATCGTAGCGATGTGCGCATCGGGCACCAGATTACCGTAAATTCCTGCCGACTTGGAGACCTCCGCGTAGTCCAGTGCGAATGAAGCCGTTTCTTGAATGACTCTGGCTCGTGGGAGTTTAAGAAGTTGCTTCACATTTCCCCACGCCGTTTCTGCCGACATGGGATTTGAAAAAATCGATGGATGCGTTGCAATCCGCTGAAAGGCCATCAATACCGGCCAAGTGAGGCACAAAATGTCCGAGTCTTCCTTACGGTTGTTGAGAAACACTTGAGCGCGAGCATAAAATTCCGAAGACTCATCTGAAGCGTAAAGGAGGATATTGGCGTCGAAAGAATAGCTCATCGCTCATCAAGTATTCGATAGACCGCTTCCTTATTCGCAAGATTCACTTTGGCTGACATAGCCTGTGACTCCCATCGAAAATCTGGCGCTGCCGGGGCCTCAGCCCGCTTAGCCGACAGAGCCTCGGCCAAAAGGCGCGAAGCCAAGCTTCCAAGAGATCCTCCCTCCTTGTTCCTCAACGATTTCAACTCCTCTAAAACGGGACTCGCCAAATCCAATGTCGTTCTCATGATGTTTGATGTTATAAAACAAAACATCAGATGTCAACAGTCGAGAATATCACCCTGGGCTTGTTCACCCACCCTTGCGGCAGTTCTCGAACATTTCGGCGGGCAGGGGTGATCGAGGCGCCAAACCATCTTGATCGGGCGTTCGCTTTCGTGGCTAATTTTGATTCATAAACAAGATGCGCCGATTAACATCCTCTCTAATCCTAATTTTTCGAGAAAGCTTCTGCCTGCTGATTCGAGATCGCCATCAATTTGAAATGCCAAGGTTCGAACCCTGATATCGCCCAAGCGTTCGTTTAGAGGGTTCTCCAGCGTTTGCGGGTAAATTAAGATGGCGTGTTCGCATCCCTTGACCTCGGCATAAGTCACCACTTGCGAAACATCGGCATTTGAAGGAGAGCTTGGGCACTTGTATTTCGTATCAAGCACACAAATAGCTTCTCCTGTTTCTATGTCACAAATGACTAAATCGATGATGAACTTGAGTTGATTTGATTCTGAGAAATTAACATTCGCCTGAATCTGCAGAGCATAGCCTTTAGGCAGGTTTTTCCTAAGCCACTCGGCTACGAAAAGCTCGTAGAGGTGCGCCATGTCGATAAGGAAAGGAAACATGGTGTTTTCACCTGCCGCATGAAGTGGACTGCTCTGCTCTAAAAAGAATCTGCAAAGCCCGTGGAGAACCTCGTAGTCACAATTAAGCCGATTGTAGAGACGACCAACGCAATCCTTGAAGCTGTATTGATCCAAGCTAGCGATTCCATGCAAGCCTCGATAACACTTGCGAATCGCTGGCATGACTCGGTCTGAACACAAACCACTTTTAGCAATGCATCGCATAGTCCAAAGCAGGATGCGGTTTTCTTCAATATCAGCATTATGATCTTCAACCTCGCACTTCCTGTTTACTTTCCATGGTCGGGTAATCGCATCCCTCATATCCATGCGACCACGCACATAGCTCATTTCATCTGAATGAGAGGTATAGGAACGATACATTCCTTTTCTTTGGCGGTTTAAAACTCTTTTTGCCAGCAAGTGCGCCAGACGCTCATAAAACTCCTCTAGCGTGGCACAATCGAAAACCCCATCCATCATTCGAAAGTCGAGCTGATAGGCATATTCCATCATGCCGAATAAATTTAGCAGACCGATTTTGGATCTAAGAGCTAGCCCTTCATCTTTCCCAAGTGGAATGAAACCAACAAATCCCTGCGAAGTGATTTTCCAATTACGATCTGATCCTTGAAGTTTTCAAAAAGAAATTTGCCTGTTTCTTCAGATAGCCCGGCTGCAGGGAGCATCGCTGGCTGATACTCCGTTAACTCCAGTATCATGCCCCGAGAACCTTTGACTCGATTTTAGACCATCGAAATTGCTCCATCTTCTCTTGCTGATCAAAGAAGAACTCTTCGAGGTAAGGCTCGATTTCAAGATTCCAAATATCGGCAATCTCACATCTTAAATCCTCCCTCAAAAAGAAGCTAATACCGATATGGTAGTGTTTGTCGTTGATGAGAGCATTTACGCTTTTGAGAACTTTGATCAGTTCGGAAGGATTGAAATTAGTCCCTTCATGGAAACTTTCGATCACCTCATATCGGGGAGATAATGGAATGAATGAAAATCTGCGGCGCAGCGCATGATCAACAAGAGCAATTGATCTGTCTGCCGTGTTCATCGTTCCGATAATGCGAACATTATTTGGTATGCGAAACTTCGTCCCCCCAGCCAAAACCATCTCCTGTTCGCGGTATTCCAAAAGATACATTAACTCACCAAAGACCCTAGAAAGGTTAGCTCGATTGATTTCGTCTATGATCAAAACGCAGATACCATCCCGCTCTTCTGCCTTTTTGCAAAAGTCCAAAAATCTCCCTGCAGTAGGGGTGTAGGATAGTTGTCCACCCTCCGTTTCTGGGCGAATTCCTTCGATAAAATCTTCGTAGGAGTAAGCTGGATGAAACTGAATCAAATCTAAAAAACCATTGCCTTTGCCGATCAGATGCTTTGCCAGTTTATCCGCAATGAATGTTTTTCCAGTTCCTGGGGCTCCGTAAAGTATAGCCTGTCCCTTACGATTGATTGATCTCACCCACTGCTCAATATCCTTGACTGAAAAACCACTATCCTCTGCGCATTGGGCTAGTGAATAGGCTGGATTATTTGGTGAAATATTTGCGCCGCAACCATTCAATTGGAGCCCAACCAAGTTGGCTATAAGAGCCACAAAATCCCTGTATGTCGATATATTGGTAAGAGTTTTGACTGCCATTTCATTTTCATTTGGCAATACCCACTCGCCTTTGGACAACCACTTAACTTTGCGAATCTGCTTATATTTTTTCCGGCTATCATCAAACTCATAATCCCCCTCAACCACTCCATACCCTAAGATTTTTGATTTTCCCTGTTTGGAAAAGATGATGTCTCCGATTTTTATTTCGTTGGTAAATTCCCAACAAGCAAGCACATCATTTTTTTTGGAAGAGGCATTTTCAGGAACATTATCGTGATAAATCCCTAAAATTTTATGTCGAATTTCATCTTTAGTTTCGAACTTTCGAATATCACCAATCTCATCCCATCCGATCGCAACGATGCCCTGCTCATAAAATTCGTCCCAATACTGCGCTCCTTCGCCTGGAGACCATGTCCAAAATTGGGGTTTTTCAGTCCAGATACTCTTCTTTTGAATACTCGTTCCTTTATGAAATGCTTCAATTAAATCAAAAGGTTCTTCCTCTAAAGCTATAAAGAACAATGGGAAAAAATTTCTGAAAAGCACGGATATTTTATCGGCTAGCTCTGCGGGTGACAACCTAAGCAACTCTTCTTTGTTGAAAAAAACCCTAGCGCCAACTCCAAGATCATCTACATTTTGGAACCACTCTGAAAAAGAAGTTAGTTCAACTCGGCTTTGGGCTCCATAAACTATATTGAAGCCACGAAAATGCTGATCAAATTCCGCTGCTAAATTTAGCACTTTTGGGTTTTTGCAGTTCTGCTTGAAACGCTTTTGAATATCCTTGCCATTTTCGCCTACATAAAACCCTGCTGCTAGCTCACTCTTATTAATGCTCAAGGAAAGCTGCGCACTATGACTGCGTTTATGACCCTTTGGGTAAAATGCTCCCCATAGAAAATCATAAGCACCGCCTTGCCCGTAATCATTTTTCAACACATTTGATAAAATCCTCTTTTCGGTTTCGAGAGTGCATAAAATCGACTCAGGCATCCGCTGCTGGACAAGCTGAAACATCCCTCTAAGAGGATTTTGAACAGCTTCCAAAATTTCGTTTTTGTGTTGCTCATAGAAGGCTTTTGTGGGCGTTGCGGCCAAGCCCTCTAGAAGAGTAAAAGTCTTTTCAGTAAACATAGCGTAAAAAATCTCTGATAATTAAGCAGGCTATGAGATGAAAGCCACTAATGCTATTATGATTACATCTCCAAAAAATTCTTCAGCATTTGCTTCCCGTGTTGGGTGAGGATGGACTCGGGGTGGAATTGGACGCCGTAGACGGGCAGGTCGCGGTGGGCGAGGCCCATGATTTCGCCTTCGGCGGTTTCGGCGGTGATTTTGAGGCAGGGGGGGAGGGTTTCGCGTTTGACGATGAGGGAGTGGTAGCGGGTGGCTTCGAAGGGGCTGGGGAGGCCGGTGAAGACATTCTCGCCGGTGTGGAGGATGGGGGAGGTTTTGCCGTGCATGAGGCGCGGAGCGCGGATGACTTCGCCGCCGAAGACTTGGCCGATGCTCTGGTGGCCGAGACAGACTCCGAGGATGGGGATTTTTCCGCTGAACTCGCGGATGGTGTCGCAACTGATGCCAGCCTCGGTGGGTGAGCAGGGGCCGGGGGAGACGACGATTTTTTCGGGAGCGAGCTCGGCGATGTCGGCGATGGAGATCTCGTCGTTTCGCTTCACAAGCAGGTCGGCACCAAGTTCACCGAAATACTGGACGAGGTTGTAGGTGAAGGAATCGTAGTTATCGATGACGAGAATCATGCGAGCGGGAAGCAAAGAGGTTTAACCACGGAGGACACGGAGAACACGGAGGGGAAGAAGAGTTTTTGGGAAGCATCAGAACTTAGGGCCAGTTTTCCCAAGAAAAATTCTACCCCAGCCCCTCTTTCTCTAACTCCTTGTCCTCCGTGCACTCCGTGGTGAAAATTCTTCTTCATTTTGATTTTCTGGCGCGGTCGATGGCGCGCATGCCGGCCATGGCTTTGTTGACGGTCTCTTGGTATTCGCCCTCGGGGGTGGAGTCGGCGACGACGCCGCCGCCGGATTGGACATAGGCTTTGCCGTCCTTGAGCAGGACGGTGCGGAGGGCGATGCAGGAGTCGTGGTTGCCGTCGAAGCCGAAGTAGCCGACGGCGCCGGAGTAGGAGCAGCGTTTGCTTTTTTCGAGTTCGTTGAGGATTTGCATGGCGCGGACCTTGGGCGCTCCGGAGACGGTTCCAGCGGGGAAGGTGGCGCGCATGACATCGAACGCGCTGCGGCCACCGGCGAGTTTTCCCGAGACATGCGAGACGATGTGCATGACATGGCTGTAGCGCTCGATGGTCATGAAGTCGGTGACTTTGACGGAGCCGTATTCCGCGATGCGGCCGACATCGTTGCGGGCGAGGTCAACGAGCATGAGGTGCTCGGCGCATTCCTTCGGATCGGCCATGAGATCGGCGGCGTTGGCGTTGTCCTCCTCAACCGAGGCTCCCCGGCGGCGGGTGCCGGCGATGGGTCGGATTTCGACGAGGTCGCCGGTGAGGCGCACATGGACCTCGGGCGAACTGCCCACGAGGGAATATCCACCGGGACAGCGCAGGCAGAACATGTAGGGCGAGGGATTCACAAAACGCAGGGCGCGGTAGAGATCGAGGGCGTCGTCGTGGAATTCGGTTTCGAAACGCTGGGCGAGCACGATCTGAAAAATGTCCCCAGCGCGGATGTATTCCTGCGCGCGGTGGACCATGGCGTGGTATTCCTCGCGGGTCGTGTTCGACGAGGACGGCGCGGCGGCTGGGGTGGTCTCGGTGAAAATGAGCTCGAAGCCAAGGGGGCGGCGGAGATTTTCCAGAATCCCTTCGATTTTCGCAGCGGCGGCGTCATAGGCCGCGCCGGGGTCGCCATCCTGCGGAAAAACATTCGCGACAATTCGAATCCGGCGGCGGCGGTGGTCGAAGATGATCACGGTCTCAGTGACCATGAAAAACATGTCGGGAATCCCGAGTTCGTCCTTCGGCGGAGCAGGAATGGTTGGTTCGAACCAGCGGATGCAATCGTAGCCGAGGTAGCCCACGGCACCGCCGAGGAACGGCGAGACGGCGGGGTCGGAGGCCATGCGATACGGGGCCATCCATTTTTCGAGTTCGTCGAGAGGATCGCGGGTGGCCTCGAATGAACGGTTCGCGCCAGCTTCACAGATCGTGATGGTTTTTCCTGTCGCGGTGAATGCGGCCTTTGCACCAAAGCCGAGGAACGAGTAGCGGCCGACTTGGTCGCTTTGCTCGGCAGATTCGAGGAGAAACGACGGGGCCTCGCCGCAGAGTTTGGCGAAGGCGGAGACCGGCGTGTCGGAATCGGCGACGATCTCGCAGGAGACAGGAAGCACGCGGGCCGTGGCCGCCTTTTCAAGAAAAGCGGAGCGCGGCGGATTGAGTGGAATCATGAAAAGGAAACCTTCGGGGCCTGGCGCTCGGCGGCGTTGTCCACTTGGAAAAGCTCGGCCGCATTGAAGTTGAAAATGCCCGCAATGATGTTGGTCGGGAAAACCTCGCGCTTCGTGTTGTAGGCCATCACCGAGTCGTTGTAGGCCTGCCGCGCGAAGGCGACTTTGTTTTCCGTGGAGGTGAGTTCCTCGGTGAGCTGCATCATGTTTTGGTTCGCCTTGAGGTCGGGATAATTTTCGGCGACGGCAAGAAGTCGGCCCAGCGCGCCGGTGAGTCCCGCCTCGGCTCCCGCGAGTTCGCGCATGGCAGATGGATCACCGGGATTCGTGGCCGCACGGCCTCCAGCGGTCTGGGCGAGGTTGCGAGCTTGGGTGACGGCTTCGAGCGTTTTGCTCTCGTGCTCCATGTAGGCTTTCGCCGTTTCGACGAGGTTCGGGATGAGGTCGTAGCGGCGTTTCAGCTGAACATCGATCTGCGAGAACGCGTTTTTGAAGCGGTTACGCAGGACGACGAGAGCGTTGTATTGGCCGATGAAGAAAATCAGCAACAGCCCGAAAATGACAGCGAGGACGATGAGAAAAACAAGCAATGCACCCATGAGCTCGAACTTTCTCCCCCGGCATAATGACGCGCAACCCCAAAAACAGGGATTTCAGTTCGCGCAGACTAGTTTTATTCGGCGGGCGCGGCGGGAGTTGTGGCCGGTTGCACTGGGGTTGGATGGTACCACTTTGCGCGGATCATCAGGGCTTTGGTTCCTGTAACATCCGTTCGCACCCCGACAATTTGGCCGACTTGGATTTCAGAAATATTCGTGGCATCCGAGATCGCTGTGCTGGCATCGACACTGAGGGTCTTTGGCTGGCCTCGATGCGTAACGGTGATCGAGTTTTCGGATACAGCGGTGACTTTTCCGGCGAAGGCTTGGGGGGTAGAGTTCTGAGCAAAAGCCCAGCTTGGCGCTATCGCCAGAATGCAAAGCCAGAGGAGTGTTTTGATGGTATTCATTTTGATATTTGGAGGGTGAGAAAATCCTTGGCGGCGCACTGCCGGGCAATGCGCCGCCGATTAGATTCTCAGGCTTGGGGTTGTTCCTGCTGTTGCTCTTCGACTTCCTCCTCGTCGCTGATGACCGGAGCGATGCCTTGGAGGACTTCGCCGGAGCGAAGGTCGATGAGTTTTACGCCTTGGGCGTTGCGGCCGGTTTCGCGGATCTCATTGATGCGGGTGCGGACCATTTTGCCTTTGTTCGTAATGAGCATTAGCTCGTCGTCGTCGCGGACGGTGAGGGCACCGGCGACGCCACCGGTTTTGTCGGTGGTTTTCATGGTAATGATGCCTTTGCCGCCGCGGCCCTGCAGGCGGTATTCCTCGAAGCTGGTGCGTTTGCCGAGACCGTTCTCGCCGGCCACAAGGAGCAGGGCATCCTTGTTCACAAGGGCGGTGCCGACGATGTAGTCGCCCTTTTCGGGGCGGATTCCCCAGACGCCGACGGTGTTGCGGCCCTGGTCGCGGAGCTCCTCCTCGGTGAAGCGGATGCTCATGCCCTCGTGCGTGATCAAAACGATCTCGTCATGCCCAGTGGTGAGCTTGCAATCGATGAGGCGGTCGCCCTCCTCGATTTGGATCGCGATGATGCCGCCTTTGCGGATGTTTTTAAAGTCCGAGAGGTTCGATTTTTTGACGATGCCACTGCGTGTGGCGAAGAGGATGTGGAGGTTCTCGTTCCAGGTATCCTCGGGCGTTTTTTGGCCTTGGATGCGGATGGTGGATGCGATTTTCTCGTCCTGTTTTAGCTCGAGCAGATTGGCGATCGATCGGCCTTTGCTGGCGCGGGAGCCTTCGGGGATTTCAAACACGCGCTCGACATAGCAACGGCCCATGGTCGTGAAGAACATGAGGTAATCGTGCGTGGTGGCGGTGAAGAGGTATTCGACGAAGTCGCTCTCCTCTTCCTTCTCGGCTTCGCGGGCAGTCATGCCAATGACGCCTTTGCCTCCGCGTTTCTGG
>JBIPMC010000316.1:0-2728 GCA_044369345.1 Terrimicrobiaceae bacterium | reverse complement strand
AACTCGAAGGCTTCAACTCACGGCGCATGACGGCTATGACTTCCCGCTCCACGAAGCCAGTGCGCTTCTCGATTTCCTCAAAGCTCGTTCTGTCCTCCCAAGCCAACCGCACGATCCGGGAAATCTGCTCAGGCAAAAGTGTGGGCTTCATGTGACAAGGGTGTCGGGGCTCGCCAGCTGCGGCGTTTTTTTCAGGCGACCGCCGAAAAACTCTCCCGCTCGCGATTACCGGTAGCGCGGACGCCCTCTGAACGGCGCGCGACTTCGCGGAACTTCGCCGCCATTTGCTCGCCGATGCGACGGACATTTTCAGAACGGTTTTCCTCTGATTCGCGCCGAACTTCACTCTTGGTGATTTGGCGGATGTCGGGAGAAATTCGGCTCTCCTCGCGGGGCGCGGCGGCGGCTTGCTGAACGGCTCGCTTGGTTTGAACCTGCGCCGCAGCGGCTTGCTCGGAGGAACGCCGGACTTCGGCAGCTGTCGAACTCGCGCGGGAACGCTCCATGGCGGCCATGGCTTGGGCAGCTGCGGAACTGGCGTTGGAAATCGTCATTTCAGAGTGAGTCCTACAAAAAGCTCCAAGAAAACCTCCCTCCCCGCAACCCCAAAAAACCTCCGTGCCTCCGCTCCGAGGATCGACAATACTCTGCCCTCCGTGAAACCCGCTCCCACATTGCTCCGCGCATCCAAAAACTCCGGCCGGCGCCTCGCCTGGCTGACCGCCTACGATTACCCGACAGCGCGTTTGCTCGATGGCTGCGGGCTCGATCTTTTGCTGGTCGGCGATTCGCTCGGCATGGTCGTGCTCGGCCAACCCGACACCACCCAGGTGACCATGGCCGACATGATCCACCACACGCGCGCCGTGGCCCGTGGGGCGGAAAAAACGCTCATTGCCGCCGATCTTCCCGCAGGGAGTTGCGCCACACCGGAACTTGCCGTGAAAAACTCCCGCCTACTGCGCGAGGCTGGCGCGGACCTTGTGAAAATCGAGGGCGGCCGCGAAATCCTCCCGATGCTCCAAGCCATTATTGCCGACGGAATCCCTGTCATCAGCCACCTCGGCATGCTTCCCCAGCGGGTCGTCGAGGAAGGCGGCTACCGCATCAAAGGCAAAAGTGAAACCGAGGCCGACCGCCTGATTGCCGACGCCAAGGCCCTCGACGAAGCAGGAGCGCAGGCCCTTGTGCTGGAACTCGTCCACGCCCCGCTCGCGGCTGAAATTACAAAAACCGTCTCGTGCCCGACCATCGGAATTGGCAGCGGCAAGGATTGCGACGGGAACATTCTCGTCTTCCATGATCTCGTCGGGCTTTTTCCGTGGTTCCGGCCAAAATTCGCCACGCCGCGTGCGGATTTGGCGGGGGAAATTGTCCGGGCTGTTGGCGACTACGCGCGCGAAGTTCGCGGCGTTTAGGCGAGTGCAAATTCCGCGACGATGGCGTCGTGATCGGAGGTCGGCGTGGGGAGAATTTGGTGGGACAGCAGGCGCAGGGCGGAGTTGCGGAAAATGTGATCTACCACATACGGACGGCGCTTCCAGGTCGGCTCGGTTTTTTGAACTGTGGAAAAACTCGCCGCCTCAAATTGCTTCACGAGACTTTCCTCCGGCGCGGCATTCATGTCTCCACAGAGGATCGCCGGCCCGCTCTGCTTGCGGAGTTCAGCCTCAACGATATTTCTCTGCTCGGGAAAGGCATCGCTCAGGGCCCCGATCATGAAAAATGCCTGCAGGTGCGTGTTGAGAATCCTCAACGCCACGCCATCGATGTCGGTCGTCGCTTCGATGAGCAGGCGCGAGGAGGCCTGCCGTTTTTTTCCGCCGAATTCGAATTCGATCGGCGCGGCCGGCAAATCCACACGCTGAAAATCCCGGAGCGGAGTCTTTGAAAAAATCGCCAGCCCGATGCCAAAGGGAATCTCCAATTTGTTCCGCTGCGGATACGAAAAAACGGCGTCGTAGCCGGGGAGCATGTCTTTCAGCCTGTTGTAATGCGGCGGCGGCTCGATCTGGCGTCCGCCGTCGTAGCCCCGCTCGACCTCCTGCAAGCAAATGATGTCAGCACCCTGCGCGGCAAGGAAACGCCCCACCCCGTCGATATCGACGCGAGGATTATCCGGATCGTTTGGATCCCAAGGCTGACCGTTTTGGATATTAAAAGTGAGTAAACGGAACATCGCGGGCGGGTGCGGTGATCTGTGCGCCGATTTAGAAGTCATTCCACGGCAAGATCAACAACTTTTCTTCCGCTCCCATGGGGGCAAATGTGTAGACTCTGGGCGATGAAAAAGACATTCGCGGTTCTCGGATTGGCGGTGGCGTTGGCTGGCTGCAGCGCCCCACGCGGCGGCGATGGCGTGGCGGAATTTCAAAAGGCGGCCGCAGCGGCTCCGGGCGTGGACCTCTCGGCAGCCGAAGGCGAGGCGGCGGTCGCACGCTTCCGCGATTATTTCAAGAATGTGACCCCCGAAAGCATTCGGGAGAAAACCCCAAGCCTCTATGCCGAGGATGTGTGGTTCAACGACACGCTGAAAACCCTGCGCGGGCGCGTGGCGCTGGAGGCTTATTTTTTAAAGACGATGGATCATGTCGATTTGTTCCAGACCGAGGTGAACGATGTCGCACGCTCCGGCGGGAATTTTTATGTGCGCTGGACGATGGATATTCGCTTCAAGGGCGCGAAGGAGCCGGTTCGCACGATTGGCGTTTCGCTCCTGCGCTTCGAC
>JBIPMC010000048.1:0-9270 GCA_044369345.1 Terrimicrobiaceae bacterium | reverse complement strand
ACAACGCGGGTGGGATTTATTTTCGCGAGGTCGAGATAACCTTGGCGCACGGCGACAAAGAACTCCTCGCTCTCGCGTTCGATGCGGTCGAGTTCGCGTTTCGCGTCGCGCATACGGTCGAGGGAGGTTTTGCGGTCGAGGTCGAGCACGAAGGTGACATCTGGCAGGCAGTCGCCGATGGCGAAGGTGTTGATCCGCGCGGTGTCCTCGGCGGGAATGCGGCGGGCGACTCCTTGATAGACCGTGGTCGAATCAAAGAAGCGGTCGCTGATCACAACGCGGCCAGCTTCAAGCGCGGGGAGGATTTTTTCCCGAATGAGCTGCGCGCGGCTGGCGGCGAAGAGAAGAAGTTCGGCCTCGGGCACGAGGTTTTCGCCTTCGGGGGCGTGCTGGAGGAGATTGCGGATGCACTCGCCGGCAGGGGTGCCGCCGGGTTCGCGGATCAGAAGCGGCTCGCAGCCAGCTTGGCGTAGTTTCTCGGCGAGCAGGGCAATCTGGGTGGATTTGCCGCTGCCCTCCGAGCCTTCGAATGTGATGAAAAAACCGGGACGCGACATTTTGAGCGAAGGACTTTGATATTCGGCGGTTTTCATTTTAGCAAAGCTGGAATGAACTACTGGCTCGTGAAACAGGAACCAACGACCTATCCGTGGGACCAATTCGTGCGCGATGGCGGCACGGCGTGGACTGGGGTGAGGAATTTTCAGGCACGAAACAACCTTCGTGCGATGGCGCCCGGCGATCGTGTGCTCTACTACCACAGTGTGGTTGGCAAGGCCGTAGTCGGCGTTGCCGAGCTCGCAAAGGCGGCTTACCCCGATCCGACAGACGGGGACTGGTCCTGCGTGGATTTGAAGCCGGTGGAGGCTCTGCGTCGGCCCGTGGAGCTCGAGGAAATCAAAGCTGAGCCGACGCTGGCGGAGATCGCGCTTTTGCGACAATCCCGCCTGAGCGTGATGCCGCTCAAAAAAGCTGAGTTCGACGCCATTGTGCGGCTCTCGAAAAAATGAAGATTTGCGCTCGCGCCGCAGGCCCGATGGGTGGAATTTGCTTCCTATGACAACTGAACCCCACTTCGCAGTTGCCTCGACTTTTTCCCCTCGTTTCCACGCTGTGATCGTGGAGGCGGACCGCGTGGCGAGGTTGTTCGGCGCGAGGCTTTCGGTGCTCCACGCCGGTGAGCGCTCGGACGAAAAGGTGGGTTTGTTCCGTGATGCTTTTGGTGGGCTGGGCCGTGAGGAGATCGATATTTACTGGTGCGAAGGCGCGACGCCTGCCGAGGCGCTCGTGGATGCGGCGGCGAGTGAGTATTTCGATTTGTTCATCGCCGGCACGATTGGGCGGCCAGATGATTTAAGAAATTTCACTGGCGCGATTGTGCGCGAGCTTTTTAAGCGGACGCCTTGCGATCTGCTCTTGATTCCGAATCCCGAGGAAAAGCCGGACAACAACTTGCACGCCTGCCTCCTCGTGGAGGCCTACTCGCCGCGCTGGCGGGCCGCTAAAGACACTCTTCGCGCGCTGAAGCCCGCCAAAATCTCGATTCTTGCTGCCGATAGTCCCTTCGCCCAAGCCCGCCACTCGGCGTCCGGCAAAAACGATGTCGATGGCACGCTCGACGAAATTTGCGAAGACCTCGCGGACATCACCGAGGAAATCGATGTGCGCCGCGTTCGCTCAAACACCGGTTTCATCCTGTGCGACATCGTGCAGGAAACTGCGCCTGATTTTTTGCTCGTCGAATCCGAGTGGAAAAACCGTCAGCGCGTTGTGCCCTCGCACCTCGGTTGGCTGGAACAAGTTATTCCAAGCCGCTTGTTTCTTTTCGGAAAACCTCCCCGTGGCGTCAAAGAAACAACCACGCTGATCCAGACTTGATCACCACTCCACGCCTACGATCGTGATGGCCGAGGCTTGGTAGGGCGTGCCGCCCGCGATATCCTTGGTCACATTTTTTTCACCCGTTCCGTAGGATGCTGGAGCGGCGGGATTGATCGCCTGCCAAGGCTTGTCGGTGAAAATTTGCAGTACGATGCCATCAATGGCGGGCTTGAGGTCAGTAGCCTCGGTGGTGATTTCGCGTTGGGCTCCGGCAGGGGCGACGAAATCCTCGGCGAATCCTGTGGCAATCGAAAAGGCCACTGCGGCGGGCAAAAGGATTGTTTTCATGATTTCAATTAACAATCGCGCCGCGCCCTTGGCAAGCCGGCCTCCGGTGTCCTTCTTGACGCCGCCAAGCCTGCGGCCTAGTTTCCGCACACGAATCATGTCGCTGCGTTTCTTTTTCTACTGTCTGGTTTTGGGGCTTGCTATGACCTTGCCAGCTTATTCGCGGAACCCCGAAACCACCGAGGATCCGGCCCCGCGTCGGCCGCAGACGAATCTCAGAGCCACGCCTCAGGAGCAGGCGGCCTTCGACGAGGCTGTGGCTATCGACAACGGTGGCCCCGCAAACCGTTCGATTTCCGCCTATCGCCGTTTCATCAAAAACAACCCCGCCTCTCCTCTCGCAGCCAAGGCGCAGTTCCGCATTGCTGAGCTTTATGAAGCCGTTGGGAACACCTCGAAGGCTTTCGATGCCTACCAAACGCTCGTTACACAATATCCCGACACGCAGGATTTCGAGAAGTCCGTGGGCCGCCAAGTCGTGATCGCCAACGAATACCTCGGCGGCAAAAAACTGACATTTCTCTGGTTGCCGATCGTTCCGGGAACCGACCGCGCCGAGGAGATGTTTGCTTCGATCATCAAAAATGCTCCTTTCAGTAAAAACGCCCCGATCGCACAGTTCAACCTTGGTGTTACTTACGAGCGCCAAGGGAAGTTGAAAGAAGCATCTGCTGCCTACCAAGCTGTCCTCGACCGCTATCCAAACAGCGCTATCGCCGATGATGCGCTCTACCAGATTGGCTATATCTATATGAGATTCGGTGAGACCGGGCGCTCCGAGGATCTTTCGGCGCTCGTTTCTTCAAAGAACACCTTCGAGGATTTCGTTCTTCAATACCCGAGCAGCGAAAAGACCCCTCAGGCCGAGGACAACATCAAGAAACTCTCTGGCAAGGAAACTGGGGATCTCATGGTCATCGCCAAATACTATGACCGCTTCAAAAACTTCCGCGCTGCGGCGATTTACTACAACGACATCATTCGTCGCGCCCCGGACTCCGAGGACGCGAAATTGGCACGCGACCGCGTTCAAGTCCTCCGCAGTGAGGTGGGCGATGAGGGGCTCCGTACAGGCCCTGAGCAATTGCAAACCGGTGAAACCGCCGCGCTCCGCCGCCGCCTCCAAGCCCAGGTCGAAACCTCGGCACTTGCCGATTTCAATGGACCGCCCACCCGTGACATCGTTCCCGACGAGCTTCCCATGGTCAGCAAGCCCCGCCTTCGCACCGAGTCCCGAGATGTTGCTCCCATGCCGTCTGTAGAACCTTCGCTGCCCGTCCAATGAAATTCCGCATCGCCCTTCTCGTTACGCTCGCGATCACACTCGCGGGTTGTGGCTATCACCTCGGCGAAATTCGCCCTACGCCCATGCGATCGGTTCGTACATTGGCAGTGCCGACTTTTAAGAACAACACCTTCGAATCCCGCATAGAGGTTCTTTTTGCCGATACACTCGTTAAAAAGCTCCAGCAGGATGGCACCTACCGAATCGTTGATACAAACCAAGCCGATGCTGTCTTCTACTGTGTCATTGAGAAGATCGATCGCGGTGCTTTACGCTCGGTGCAAAACAATGTTCTAGCGACCAGTGAATTCAGGCTCACCGTTCAGGCTCGCTACGAAGTTGTGGATATTGGAACCGGGCGTGTGCTCATGGAGGGAACAGTGACCGGCAACACCTCCTTTTTCAGCGGCAATGACCTTCAAACCCTTGAGCGCCAAGGTCTTTCCAACGCCGCCTCGGATTTGGCTGACAACCTCACCACCCGCCTGACGGAAGGTTGGTAAACCCCGTTCCGCTCGCCGTGCTGAGCGTCGTTCCAACACCCATCGGGAACCGGCAGGACATCACGCTCCGCGCCGTAGAGACATTGAAGTGTGCTGACCTCATCGCCGCCGAGGATACGCGCCACAGTGGACTGCTCCTCCAACATCTCGGCATAAAAAAGCCCTTCATAAGCCTTCACGGATACAACGAATCCTCCCGCTGCGGCGAACTCGCAGACCGCATCGCCGAGGGAGCCCATGTCGCCTTGATCACTGACGCCGGCATGCCTGGGATTTCCGATCCCGGCCACCGCTTGATCAAAGCCTGCATAGAGCGCGATTTGCCGATCGCCGTTTTGCCTGGCCCATCAGCCGTTCCAACAGCTCTCGTCGGCTCGGGATTTCCGTGCGACCGGTTTTTCTTCGGCGGATTTCTCCCTGTGAAAAGCGGACGCCGTGCCCGCGAACTCACCGAAGCCTCCGCTCGTGAGGAGACGGCCATTTTTTTCGAGTCCCCCCATAGGCTTGAAAAAACCCTCGCGGCGCTTGTGGAAATCTGCCCCTCCCGCGCGGTATGCGTGGCGCGCGAACTCACCAAAACCTATGAGGAATTCCGGCGTGGAACTCCTGCCGAACTTCTCTCGCATTTTCAAAAACACCCGCCGAAAGGCGAGATCACGCTCCTCATCGCCCCAGAACCAAAAAAACGCCACGCGATTGACGAGGACGCATGAAGTCCGCCTTGCCCCCGCTACTGCCCCATGAGCGCTGGCTTCGCACAGCCTGTCTTGTCTTCCTTGGTTTGGCTTTTGGGTTTTTGGCAATCCATTCCGCGCTTCCTTCGCTACCCTGCGGATTTCGAAGTGCTACCGGTTTGCCTTGCGCCATGTGTGGCGGCACGAGGTCGGCGGCGGCCTTGATCGCTTGGGATTTCAAGAAAGCCCTCTATTTCAACGCACTAGATCTTCCCGTTCTTGCGGGAATGTTCCTTGGCGCATTGATTTCCCTCGCTGAATTGGTCCGAAGCCGCGCGCTTGCCGATTGGAGTGCTTGGAAAAGCCGTCTCGGAAAAATTCTGCCCGTCTTGCTTTTGCTGCTTCTCGGTTGGTGGATTACCCATGTCGTGATGGCCCTGAAGACTCCCAAATCAGAGTTGATTGATCTGCGAAATCCCATCGCCGCCCGCGCAGCAGCGTGGTTAGGCAAGTAGGAACAAACCCGCCAACTCGATCTCGGCCGTTTGCGGAAACATGTCCACCGGCTGAACGCGAGAAAGCGTATAGCGTCCGAGAAACTTGGCGGCGTCGCGCGAAAAGGTCGCGGGATCGCAAGAAACATAGATAAGCCTCGCTGGTGGACTTTCCAAAATCGCCCGTGCCACATCCGGCGAGAGGCCTGCGGCAGGCGGATCGACGAGGAGAGTCGTTGCTGCCAGAGGGGCTTCCGAAAGAACTCTCGCGAGCGAATTCTCCACCGCCCCGGCAAGGTAGGTTTCTTTTTCGGTCGCGGAGCGTTTTGCTTCCGCCACGGCACCCTGACTCCACTCTAGCCCGGTGATTTTTTGGAATTTTTCCAGAAGGCGCTTTCCAAAAAAACCCGATCCACAATATGCGTCGACAAGCAATTCGCCGCTGCCGCACATTTCGATAACAGTCGCCGCGAGCAAATCCGCTGCGGCTGTGTTCACCTGTGAGAATCCTCGCGGAGCACCATCTTCGCGAAGCGTCAGGCGTGATTCTTCGCGCGGGGGATTTTGGCGGAGTTCTGCCAGTCGGGCGTTGACCTCCTCGCTGGCAAGCGGGCAGTGCACGACATCGACGAGGTTGCGGGATTTGCGGTGGAAAAAACCAAGGAGATTGCGATCGATATGGATCGAAATGCGATTGCGGTAGGCCCACTGCTTGGGCGAGGGGAGGATGTGGTCGATGGAGGCCTCGGGGAGCTTCGCAAACCGGCGGAGAAGTTCTTTGACTTGGGAGGTTTTGATTTCGAGTTGGAGGCCGTAGGAGGCGTGCTGGAGAGCGCAGCCGCCGCACTCGCCATAGACCGGGCAATTGGGCGCCACCCGGCGCGGCGAGGCTTCAAGGATGCGAACCACCTCAGCCTCGGCGTGGCTTTTCTTTTCCTTCACGATTCGCACAAGGACACGCTCTCCAGGCAGAGTGCCGCGGACAAAACAAACTCGCCCGTCGGTGAGTCGGCCTACGCCCGCGCCGCCGTAAGCGACGCTTTCGATAGTGATCGGGGTTTCTAGAGAATTCATGGCGAGTAGTGGTTCACGACCTCCGTGTAGATATTGAATAAACGATGGAAGACGCTGTTCCAGGAATACCACTCGCGGGCTTCGATACTCGCGGCGCGACCTGCGGCTGGGAGGTTTTCGGTGAATTTCCGCTCGATCGCCTCGGCCAACCCGGAAGGCGAGTTTTCGGCAGCCCATTGCTTCTGGTCGGTGAAAATGATGCGGTCCATGTAGCTGCCTTTGATTCCCACAACCGGCGTTCCGCTGGCTTGGCTCTCTAGCGCGACGAGTCCAAAGGTTTCTTGAACGCCGGGATGAACGAAAAGATCGGCCGCGCGATAGATCGCCGCAAGTTCATGTGCATCTGGACAAAAAAACAGCCAATGAACGGCTCCAGTTTCGGCGCGGAGGTTTTGGACAAGCCAGCGCTGGGTGCCATCTCCCACGCAAAGCAGAGTGTATTTACCCGGTTCGCGTGCATGCAGGAGTGAGAAGGCTTCAAAAAGAGTCCGCACATTTTTCTCGGGGGCAAGCCGACCGACATAAAGCAGAAGGCGAGTGTCGTGGGGAATTTCTAGTTTCGCGCGCGTGGCGGCGCGGTCATCGATGTCCGGGACGAAAACCTCGGTGTCCACACCCAGGTCAACGGTATGGATTCGCTCAACGCCCCAGCTGGAGAGCAACTTCGCCAGCACAGGGCTTGGAACGAAGGTGCATTCAAAATGGTTGTAGAGCGTTGTGACGTATTTCCGGCAAATCTCATCGGTCATCGAAAGGGCGAGAGGGCCGAAATACTTGGCGATGGTGCGGAAGTAGGCTTCGGGAAAATGCGAGTGGTAGAAGCCGACAACGGGGATGTCCAAACCGCGTCCGGAGGTAACGGCTTTCCATGCGACTTGGTAGGGGTCGCCGGACTCGATGATGTCAGGCAACTCCTTTTCGAGAACTTCCTCAATCAGGTGGAGCTTAGTCAGGGCGCGGTAGCGGGAGGTCCTTGAGAGGAGAGGGGAGGAGATGGTGTAGGTGCGGACGACTTCGTCGCCGAAAGATTCTGTTTTTTCTCCCGGCACGATGATGATGTGGCGGCAATCGGGCCGGTGCTTTCGCAGATAGGCCCCTTTTTGCTCGATGTATCTCCGCACTCCGCCGCTCACGGGGGAGTAGAACTGCGTGAGGTCGCAGATCTTGAGCGGTCGCTTTTGAGGTAAAATCACTCGGTGGTTTTACTCCGAGTCGGCCAGCCAACGCTCGGCGTCGATGGCGGCGGCGCAGCCTTGGCCCGCAGCGGTGATCGCCTGACGATAGACATGGTCGGCGACATCACCGGCGGCAAAAACCCCCGCAACGCCTGTGTGGGTGCCTTGCTGTTGGATGAGGTATCCGTTTTCATCCACGGGCAGAGCGTGACGGAATGGGGCGGTGTTTGGCTCGTGGCCGATGGCGACGAACACGCATTTCAACGCCAACTCCGAAACCGAGCCGTCATTGAGATTCTTGAGTGTGACGCCACGCACCTCTCCGGCTTCGTCAGTGAGATAACCAGTAACGACGCTGTTCCAGACCGGCTTGATCTTGGGGTTCGCAAGAGCACGATCGGCCATGATTTTAGAGGCGCGGAGCGAGTCGCGGCGGTGAATCAGGAAAACCTCGGAGGCGAAACGCGTAAGGAAGGTCGCCTCCTCACAGGCCGAGTCCCCGCCGCCTACCACGCAGACCGGGACATTCCGGTAGAAGGCACCGTCGCATGTCGCGCAGGAGGTGAGGCCGTGGCCGATGAGCGCTTTCTCGCCCTCGATGTCGAGATAGCGGGGGGAGGCGCCGCTGGCGATGATGAGGGCTTGGGTTTCAATCCAGTTTCCATCGACTTTCAGGCTGTGTGGCTTGCCAGGTTTAAAATCCTCGACCACGCCGTATTGAAAGCGCGCGCCGAATTTTTCCGCCTGCTTTTTCATTCGCAGAATCAGGTCCGGGCCATCAACGCCATCAGGGAATCCAGGGAAATTTTCCACCGCTGTGGTGGTGGTGAGTTGGCCGCCGGGGAGGCGTCCTTCAAGAACAAGCGGGGTGAGGTTTGCTCGGGCTGTGTAAATCGCGGCTGTGAGTCCGGCACAACCGGTGCCGACGATGATGACATTCTCCATAGGACCGCGAAGTAAACACCATCCCCGCGTCTCTGCGAAACCAATAATTCAGAGCCCCAAAGAGAGGCTGGCGGGGAATCCGTTGGGCAGGCGGACGGGTTTGCCAGTGGCGACTTGAACCAGTGCCAATGCCTGACGGCAGGTGGCGAGAAGAACTTTGTCCGAGGCTCGAAGAACCTCGAACTCCACCCAAAAACGGATGCCGCTCCACTCGGTGACGCGTCCCTCCACGAGGAGGATTTCGCCGAGATGTGCAGGGCGTTTGTAGTCGATCTCGGTGCGGGTGACGACAGGGTGGATGCCGGTGCGCCCGATTTCCTCAAAGCTCATTCCCATCTGGATAGCGAGCATCGTGCGGGCCGTTTCGATGAAGCGCAGATAGACGATGTTGTGCACCACGCCGCCGGCGTCGGTATCGAAATACATCACGCGAACCTCGGTGGAGATGCGGCAGTTTTCAGGAATCGGTTGGCTCATGTCGCGAAGAGAATCAGATGCCTGCGGGTGGCGCGACGGATTTTTCTACTGGGTAAAATGCCCCGGTCCGATCCAGCGTGCGACGAGGGGTTCCCAATCGTTCGATGAGGTCAGATCAAGGAGGGCTTGGTTGATTTTTTCGTAGTCCGGGTGCTTGCTGCGCATCGGGATCGCTAAAAATGCATTTCGAATCGTTAGATCGGGAACCTCGAAATGCAGTGATGGCGATTCTTTTGCGAACTGCCTCTGCATGTAGAGAAGCGAAATCTTATCCGACACAGTGGCATCGATTTTTCTGTGAATCATGGCGAGCAGCGCCTCGCCAACGGTTTCATATCCGATGGTGTTTACTCCAATTCTTTGTGCGATTTGCTCGCTTTCGGATCCCTTCAAAACACCGCAAGTGAGATGGTGTATATCTGAGAAACGGGAAATCGAGTGGTTCATGCGCGAGGCCGACATGCTGGAAGTCAC